>NZ_CAMPHH010000193.1 GCF_946885855.1 uncultured Actinotalea sp.
GCATACGAGATCGCTCAGTGTCTCGTGGGCTCGGAATGTGTATAAGAGACAGCCGGGGTCCCGGTGACCCGCGCTGCGCTCGCCCAGGTAGCTCGCGCGGCCCTTGGTCGCCACGAGCGGGTCCGTCGCGACCGCGCCCTCCTCGGCCGCCGTGGCCGCGGCCGCCAGGACCTGCTCGGCCGAGGCGCCGTCGGCGACGGCCTGCTGCGCGGCGGTGACCGCCGGGGTCCACGCGTCGACCATCGTCTTCTCGCCGGGCTGGGCCTTGCCGCGGGCGACGATGCCCTCCAGGCCCGCCTCGAGCATCGCGACGACGCCCGCGGCGTCGAGCACGTCCGCGCCGGTGACCTTCGCAGCCCGGAGATAGGCCGTGCCGTAGAGGGGCCCGGCCGCGCCGCCGACGGTCGACATGAGCGTCGTGGCGACGGTCTTGAGCACGTCGCCGGGCTGGGCCGGGGGCTCGGCCGCACCGTCGAGCTTGGCGATGACGGCGGTGAAGCCGCGCCGCATGTTCTCGCCGTGGTCGCCGTCACCGATCTGGCGGTCGAGCTCCACCAGGTAGTCCCGCTGCTCCGCGATCACCTGGGCGGTCCTGCGGACCCAGTCCAGGGCCCACGCCACGTCGAGGCTCATGATGCTCCTTCGTCCGGTCGGCCGCCCCGGGGGGTGGGCGGTCCTCGTAGCCTGCCACGCGACCCTGCCTCATCGCTGCCCCACGGCAGCCCCACGATCGTGTCAACCGTGCTGAACAGCGGCTGGACAGCGGCTGGACAGCCGCGGGGCCGACCGGTACTCCCGGCCGGCCCCGCGCCGTCGTCGTCCCGCTCAGGCAGCAGCGGCGGGACGGGTCACCACCGCAGCGCGGCGGTGTGCACCGGCGCGTCCCACAGCGAGGTCAGCTCGTCGTCCAGGCGCAGGACCGTCACGGAGCAGCCCTGCATCTCCAGCGAGGTCACGTAGTTCCCGACGAGCGAGCGGGCCACGGTCGCGCCCCGGGCCTCGAGGAGCTGGCGGGCCCTGCGGTACACCACGTAGAGCTCCGACAGGGGCGTCCCGCCCATGCCGTTGACGAGGAGCAGCACCTGGTCGCTGCCGCCCACGCCCAGGTCCTCCATGACCGGCGTGGTCAGCATCTCGGTGATCTCGTCCGCGGACGCCATGGGGATGCGGCGGCGGCCGGGCTCGCCGTGGATGCCGATGCCGATCTCGATCTCCGCGTCGGTGAGGTCGAAGCTCGGGGTCCCCGCGTGCGGCACGGTGCAGGCGCTGAGGGCCACGCCCATGCTCCGGACGTTCGCGTTGACGCGCTCGGCGATCGCCGCGACCGAGGCGAGGTCGTCGCCGCGCTCGGCGGCCGCGCCCGCGATCTTCTCCACGGCGACCGTCCCCGCGACGCCACGACGTCCGGCCGTGTAGAGCGAGTCCTCCACGGCGACGTCGTCGTTGACGACGACCGAGCGGACCTCGATGCCGTCCGCGTCGGCGAGCTCGGCGGCCGTCTCGAAGTTCAGCACGTCGCCCGTGTAGTTCTTCACGATGTGCAGCACGCCCGCCCCGCCGTTCGCGGCGACCGTCGCCGGCGCGATCGCGTCGGGCGTCGGCGAGGTGAACATCGCTCCGGGTACGGCCGCGTCGAGCATGCCCAGGCCGACGAAGCCGGCGTGCAGGGGCTCGTGGCCGCTGCCGCCGCCGCTGACGAGACCGACCTTGCCCTGCTTCGCGCCACCGGCACGGGAGACGAAGATCGGGTCGGTGTGGACGGCGACGAGGTCGGCGTGGGCCAGGCCGAAGCCCTCGACGGACTCGTCGACGACGCGGGACGGGTCGTTGATCAGCTTCTTCACGCTGCGCTCCCTCTGTTGCTCACGGCGGCACGCGGCGTCCTCGCCGCGGCCGTGTCCGGGGCGCCCCGTCGCCGACCACGGCGCCGTCGACGACGACGGACCACAGGCCGGTACCGCGGGACGATCCCTGCGTGCCAGCATCGAAGACGCTGGTCAGAGGGTCAAGGGGATCACGTGCGCCCGTCGTGCACATCCGTGCGGGCCGGGTCCGCGCCGGCGTGGTCGGCCGGGCTCGTCCCGTCCCTCGCGGGTGCCTCCCCTAGGCCTTCCCGAGCACCGCCCGCGCCTCCGCCGCGAGCACGACGGAGCCGGTGACCAGCACACCCGCGGCGGTCAGGGCGCCCGCGTTGCCGGACTCGGCCACCTCCACGGCGAGGGTCACCGCGTCGGCCAGCCGCTCGGCCACGTGCACCCGGTCCGGCCCGAAGACGTCGACCGCGACCCGCTCCAGGTCCTCCACCTCGAGCGACCGGGCCGAGGACGACCGGGTCACGACGACCTCGGCCAGCAGCGGCTCGAGCCCCGCGAGGATCTGCTCGGCGTCCTTGTCCTCCATGACGCCGACGACGCCCACGAGGCGGGAGAACGCGAAGGCCTCCTCCACGGCGGTGACGAGCGCCTCCACCCCGGCCGGGTTGTGCGCCGCGTCGACGAGCACGGTCGGGGAGGTGCGCACGACCTCCAGGCGCCCGGGTGAGGTGACGTCACCGAACGCCGCCTCGACGACGTCCGCCGCGAGCGCCCCGCCGGAGCGCAGCAGCACCTCCGTGGCGGAGAGCGCGAGGAGGGCGTTGTGCGCCTGGTGCGCCCCGTGCAGGGGCAGCAGGATCCCGGTGTAGAGGCCGCCGGACGTGCGCAGGTCCAGCACCTGCCCGCCGACGGCGACGTGCCGGGCGGCCACCTCGAGGTCCACGCCCTCGCGCAGCACCCGCGCGCCGCGCTCGGCCGCGGCCGCGAGCAGGACGCCGTCGGCCTCCGGCTGCTGCTCCGCGAGGACGACGGTGCAGCCGTCCTTGATGATCCCGGACTTCTCCCCCGCGATGTCGACCAGGGCGTGACCGAGCCACCGCTCGTGGTCCCTCGCGACCGGCGTCACGACGGCGACGTCCGCGTCGGCGACGTTGGTCGCGTCCCACGTGCCGCCCATGCCGACCTCGACCACGGCGACGTCCACGGGCGCGTCGGCGAACGCCGCGAACGCCATGACCGTGAGCACCTCGAAGAAGCTCATGCGGGGACCGGCGGCCGCCAACGACTCGGCGTCGACCATGTGCACGTACGGCGCCACGTCCTGCCACAGCTCCACGAAGCGCTCCGCGCTGACGGGCTCGCCGTCGATCGCGATGCGCTCGGTGACGCTGGCCAGGTGCGGGCTGGTGAAGCGCCCCGTCCGCAGCCCGTGCTCGCGCAGCAGCCGCTCCACCATCCGGGACGTCGAGGTCTTGCCGTTGGTGCCGGTGAGGTGCACGACCCGGAACGCGCGCTGGGGCTCCCCGAGCAGGTCGCACACGCGCCGCACCCGGTCCAGCGTCGGCTCGAAGTCGTGCTCGGGCGCGCGGTCCAGGATCCCGGCGTAGACCTCCCGCAGCGCCTCCTGGCCGCTCGGGTCGGCCCCGTGCCGGCCGGTCACGACGCCTCCCCCGCCGGCTCGGCCTTCGCGACCCTCACCTGCGCCACGGCGGCCCCGACGTCCCCGCCGCCGACCTCCAGGTCCACGGCGAGCGTCTCCCGGGCGATCATGGCGCGGTGCTCCTCGACGGCGGCCACGCGGTCGGCCGGCACCGTCAGCCCGAGGTGGATCCGGTCCGTGACCTGCAGCCCCGCGGCCTTGCGCTCGTCCTGGACGACGCGCACGACGTCGCGGGCGAACCCCTCGGCACGCAGCGCGTCGTCCAGCCCGGTGTCCAGCAGCACCACGCCGCCGTCGTCGAGCACCCCGGCGACCGTGGTCTGCTCCCCGTCCCCGCTCTCGGCGACCACGGTGGTCAGCTCGTACTCGGCCGGCTCCAGGGGTACCGGACCGTCGGGCGTGCGCACGACGACGCCGCCGTCGACCTGCTCCCACTCGCCCGCCCTCGCGGCCCGGATGACGACCTGCACCGCCCGGCCCAGGCGCGGCCCGGCCGCGCGGGCGTTGACCGCGAGCCGCGTGGTGACGCCGAGGTCCTCGGGCCCGACCTCCGCCAGCGGCACGAGGGTGACGTGCTTGACGTTGAGCTCCGTCCGGACGAGGTCCGCGTAGGGCTGCACGCCCTCGGGGTCCGACAGCGCCAGGCCCAGCTCGCGCAGCGGCTGGCGCACCCGCAGCCCGTGGGCCTTGCGCAGGCCGAGGGTCATCGAGACGATCTCGCGCACCTGCTCCATGGAGCTCACCAGGTCGTGGTCCGCCACCAGCACGCGCCCCAGGTCGGTGTCCTGGCCGTCGGCGCCCACGACGGCGGGCCAGTCCGTCAGGTGCACGCTGCGCCCGCCCGTCAGGCCGCGCCAGATCTCCTCCGTCAGCAACGGCGCGAGCGGCGCCATGACCCGGTTCAGCACCTCCAGCGCGGTCCACAGGGTGTCGAACGCGTCGGCGTCCTCGGCCCAGAACCGGTCGCGCTGGGTGCGCACGTACCAGTTGGTCAGCATGTCGAGGTGCTCGCGGACCGTCTCGCACGCCCCGGCCACGTCGTAGGCGTCGAGCTGCTCCTGCAGGCGCACCACCAGGTCCCGCGTGCGGGCCAGGAGGTACCGGTCGAGCGCGCCCAGCCCGGCCACGCGCTCGGGCGTCACGGGACGGGCGACGTACCCCCGGCCGCCGTCGGCGGCGCCGGCGTAGAGCGTGAAGAAGTAGTACGTGCTCCACAGCGGCAGGTGGACCTGGCGCACGACGTCGCGGATGCCCTCCTCGGTCACGACGAGGTTCCCGCCGCGCAGGATCGGGCTGGCCATGAGGAACCAGCGCATCGCGTCCGAGCCGTCGCGGTCGAAGACCTCGTTGACGTCCGGGTAGTTGCGCAGGCTCTTGCTCATCTTGCGCCCGTCGGAGCCGAGCACGATGCCGTGCGAGACGCAGGAGCGGAACGCCGGCCGGTCGAACAGCGCGGTGGCCAGCACGTGCAGCGTGTAGAACCAGCCGCGGGTCTGGCCGATGTACTCGACGATGAAGTCGCCCGGGTAGTGGTGCTCGAACCACTCCGCGTTCTCGAACGGGTAGTGCACCTGGGCGAAGGACATCGAGCCGGAGTCGAACCAGACGTCCAGGACGTCCGGGATGCGACGCATCGTCGACGCCCCGGTCGGGTCGTCCGGGTTGGGACGGGTCAGCTCGTCGATGAACGGCCGGTGCAGGTCGGTCACGGGCACGCCGAAGTCGCGCTCGAGCTCGGCGATCGAGCCGTAGACGTCGATCCTGGGGTACGCCGGGTCGTCGCTCACCCACACCGGGATGGGCGTGCCCCAGTAGCGGTTGCGCGAGACGGACCAGTCGCGCGCGTTCTCGAGCCACTTGCCGAACTGGCCGTGCTGGACGTGCTCGGGCGTCCAGGAGATCTGCTCGTTGAGCTCGACCATCCGGTCCTTGATCGCCGTGACCTTGATGAACCAGCTCGAGACGGCCTTGTAGATGAGCGGGTTGCGGCACCGCCAGCAGTGCGGGTAGGCGTGCACGTACGAGGCCTGGCGCAAGAGCCGGCCGTCGGCCCGCAGACGCTGCGTGATCGGCTTGTTCGCCTCGAAGACCTGCAGGCCCTCGAAGTCCGGGACGAGCGAGGTGAAGCGGCCACCGTCGTCGACGCTGAGCACGGTCGGGATGCCGGCCCCGTCGCAGACCTCCTGGTCCGCCTCGCCGTAGGCGGGCGCCTGGTGGACCAGGCCCGTGCCGTCCTCGGTCGTGACGTACTCGGCCACCAGGACCTGGAAGCCGTTCTCCATGCCGGGCTGGTCGGCGAGGTAGTCGAACAGCGGCTCGTAGCGGACGCCCACCAGCTCCGTACCCACCAGCTCACGCACGACGGCGGCCTGGGCCTCCTCCGCGCTCGCGTAGCCCAGGTCCTTCGCGTACCCGCCCAGGAGGTCCCTGGCCAGGAGGAAGTGCTCGCCGGTCAGGCCGGCCTGGGTGCCCTCGCGCGCCTCGGGCACGACCGCGTGCGGCACGACGACGTACGTGATGTCCGGGCCGACGGCGAGCGCGGCGTTGGTGGGGAGCGTCCAGGGCGTCGTCGTCCAGGCCAGGGCCCGCACGCCGGTGAGCCACAGCGCATCGGCCCGCTCCCCCACGAGCGGGAAGGTGACCGTGACGGTCTGGTCCTGCACGTCCTGGTAGACGTCGTCGTCCATCCGCAGCTCGTGGTTGGACAGCGGCGTCTGGTCGCGCCAGCAGTACGGCAGGACGCGGTAGCCCTCGTACGCCAGGCCCTTGTCGTGGAGCTGCTTGAACGCCCAGATCACCGACTCCATGAACGGCAGGTCGAGCGTCTTGTAGTCGTTCTCGAAGTCGACCCACCGGGCCTGGCGCGTGACGTACGCCTGCCACTCGTCGGTGTACCTGAGCACCGAGGCCCGGCACGCCTCGTTGAACGCCGCGATGCCCATCTCGTCGATCTGGGCCTTGTCCGTGATGCCCAGCACGCGCTCGGCCTCGAGCTCGGCCGGCAGGCCGTGGGTGTCCCAGCCGAAGCGTCGCTCGACCCGCTGCCCGCGCATCGTCCGGTAGCGCGGGACGACGTCCTTGACGTAGCCGGTCAGGAGGTGGCCGTAGTGCGGCAGTCCGTTGG
>NZ_CAMPHH010000194.1 GCF_946885855.1 uncultured Actinotalea sp.
AGGGTGTCGGCGAAGTTGCGCAGCCCCCCACGCTCGCGGGCGGGGCGTCGGCGGGCTGCCGACGTCCGCCGGCGTCGTTCGGTTCCACGGGACCTCCCAGTCGCGACGGCGCACGGCTCTCGTGCGCGGTCGGCAGTCGTCCGGATCGTTCGGTTCAGGCCTCCGACGGCGACGCCGGCGAGGGGACGTCGTCGTTCTCCGTCACGGAGGGGTGCGTCGCCGCCGCCTCCCCGCGTCGCGGCTGCGGGTCGAACCGGTAGCCGACGTTGCGCACGGTACCGATGAGCTGCTCGTACTCCGGCCCGAGCTTGGCGCGCAGGCGGCGGACGTGCACGTCGACCGTCCTGGTGCCCCCGAAGTAGTCGTAGCCCCAGACCTCCTGGAGCAGCTGCGCGCGCGTGAAGACCCGCCCAGGGTGCTGGGCGAGGTACTTGAGCAGCTCGAACTCCTTGTAGGTGAGGTCGAGCGGGCGCCCCCGCAGCCGCGCGGTGTAGCCGCCGGCATCGATCGTGAGGTCGCCGCTGGAGATCTCCTCGACGGCGTCCGGGCCGTCGGCCGCGCCGCTGCGCTCGATCGCCAGGCGCAGCCGGGCCTCGACCTCCGCGGGGGACGCGTCGGCGAGGAGGAAGTCGCTCGCGCCCCACTCGCCGGTCACGACGGTCAGCCCACCCTCGGTCAGGACCAGCACGAGGGGCACGGTCAGACCGGTCGCCCGGAGCAGGCGGCACGTCGACCGGGCTGCCGCGAGGTCCCGGCGCGCGTCGAGCAGGAGGACGTCCGCCTCGGGCGCGTCGAGCAGGGCCGAGGGCTCGACCGGCAGCACGCGGACGCGGTGCCCGAGCAGCCCGAGGGCCGGGAGCACCTGGGTGGAGCCCCCGGCGCTGGGTGTGAGCAGCAAGAGATCCGCCACCGGTGTTGCCTCCTGGGTACGGCTGGGGCCCACGCTAGCGCGCGCGGGCCGGGCGCGGTCCGCCCGCCCGCATGCCGGGGACCGGACGGTCCCCGCACCACACGATCTGCCAGACTCTCGTGCGTGCCCGCCCGCCGTGTCCGCTCCGCCGCCGTGCGCCCGGGGTCGGTCCGCTGATGGACGTCTCGACGCGGGCGGTCCTCACCGCGGCCGCCGCCGCGGCCGTGGCGGCGGCGGCCTTCGTCGGGCAGCTGCCGCTGGTCGTCGTCGCGGGGCTCCTCACGCTCGCCCTGGCAGCCGGCTGGCCCCTGCTGCTGGACCTGCCCTACCCGGTGGGCTCCGGCGTCGTCATCGCGCTCGTCGGCCTCGGCTCCGTCCTGTCGGTGACGGTGCGCACGGGGGCGACGCTGCTGTGGCTGGTCCCGACCGTCGTGGCCCTGGGCGTGCTGCTCGCGTTCGTCGCCGAGCTGCTGCGGCAGGACGGGCGGCTGCGGCTCGTGGAGTCGGTGACCGGCACGGTGACCGGCGTCCTCGTCGTCTCGGCCGCGTCCGGCTGGGTCGCGGCGGTCCGCGCCCCCGGGGACACCGCGCTGGTCATCACCGGCGCCGCCGCGCTCGCCGTCTCCGCGGCGGTCTCGGCCGTGCACCTGGGCTCGCGGACGGGCGCCGTCGTCACCACGACGGCCGGGGTCCTCGCCGGGGCCGCCGTCGGCAGCGTCATGCCGGGTCTGTCGCTCGTGCCGGGGCTCGCGCTGGGCTTCGCCACGGGGCTCCTCGTGGCCGCGCTGCACGTGCTCCTCGACGGGGTCGCGACGCTGCGCCGGGTCGGCGCCTCCGGGGCCGCGATCGTCCTGCCGGTCCTCGTCGGCGGGATCCTCGTCTACGTGGTCGGCCGGGTCCTGGTCGGCTGACCGGCGCGGTGCTCCGTCGGCCGACGCCCTCAGTACACGAGTGCCTGCGCCCCGGGCCGCAGCGACTCCTCCACGAACGTCGCGGCCCCCGCGACGCGGACGCCCGCCAGGACGTCGTCGGCCGTGATGCCCCGCCGCAGCGCGCACTGCGTGCACACGGTGACCGTCCCGCCGGCCAGCACCACCTCGAGCAGGTCCGCCGCCGGCGTGGCGTGCTCCAGGTGCAGGTCCGCGGCCCGGCCGGGCACCGCCAGCCACGCCGCCTCGCCGGTGAGCCACAGGCTGACCTCGGCCCCGGCGGCGACAGCCGCGGCGCTGACCGTGAGCGCCTGGTTGCAGGCCTCCGGCCGGTCGGCGCCCGACGTCGTCTTGACGACGAGCGCGCGCGGAGCGTCCGCCGTCCGGCCGGGCTGAGAGGGCGTCGGGGCGGTCGGCATGGCCGCACTGTACGCACCGTAGGATTGCCCCATGGAGGCCCTGGAGATCTTCTTCATCGGACTGCTGGTCGCGGCCTCGGCGGCGATCGGCTGGTTCTCGCTCTACGTCGTCTACAAGCTGTACAAGGGACAGCGCTGAGTGTTCACGATCCCCGAGGGGCTCGCCCCTGAGGTCTACCCGCTCGCCTGGCTCGTGGGACGGTGGCGCGGCACCGGCACGGTCGCGTACCCGAACATCCCCGAGACGGCCGTCGAGCAGGAGGTCCACGTCGACCACGACGGCGGGCCGTACCTGCGGTGGACCGTGACGACGTGGATCACCCCGGTTCCGGGCGCCGCCGACGTCGACGGTGGCAAGCGCGTCTGGGCGACCGAGACCGGGTACTGGCGGGTGCCGCCCGAGCGCCCCGCCGACCTGCCGCAGGACCGGTACCCGGTGGAGCTGCTCCTCGCGGACCCCGCCGGGCACCTCACCCTCTACGCCGGCGTGTCCGGCAACGGCCGCATCGACCTCGCGAGCGACCTCATCGCCCGCACCCCCGACGCCGCCGAGGTGGGCGCCGCGACGCGGCTGCTCGGCCTCGTCCACGGCGAGCTCATGTGGACCTGGGACATCGCCGCGTTCGGCGAGCCCCTGCAGTCCTACGCCTCGGCACGCCTCAGCCGCGTGCCGGACTGAGGCAGGTCCCCCGACGGAAGGCGGTGCCGTGACGGCCCCGGACGACCAGACGACCACTCCCGCCGACGACGCCACGGCCGGTTCCGGCGCAGCCGTCGCCCCGCCCCGTCCGCCGAGCCCGCTGCTGTCCCGGCGCGGCGCCGTCGCCGCGACCGGCCCGGACGACGGCGTCGCCTGGCACTACGGCGACCCGACGGCCGAGCAGCGCGCCCTGGCCCGCGGCGCCGCCGTCGTCGACCAGTCCCACCTCGGCGTGGTCACGGTGACCGGTCCGGACCGCCTGTCCTGGCTGCACAGCATCACCTCCCAGCAGCTCATCGACCTGCCGCCGCGCACGTCCACCGAGACGCTGGTCCTCAGCCCGCACGGGCACGTCGAGCACGTCGCGGGCGTCGTCGACGACGGCGCGACGACCTGGCTCGTCACCGAGACCGCCCCCGCGCTCGCGGCGTGGCTGGACCGGATGCGGTTCATGATGCGCGTCGAGGTCGCCGACGTCACCGCGGAGTGGGCGGCGGTCGGCGAGCCGGTCGACGCGGAGGGAGCGGACGGGGAGCCGGTGACCTGGCGCGACCCCTGGCCGCGCACCCTCGCCGGCGGCACGCGCTACGGCCCCGCCGACGACGAGCACCCCGGAGCCGAGCGGGCCTGGCGCCTCGTGCTCGTCCCGCGCTCGGAGCTCGCGGCAGCGGTCGCGGCGCGCGAGGCGGCGGGGTGGCGGCTCGCCGGCACCTGGGCGACCGAGGCCCTGCGCGTGGAGGCCTACCGGCCGCGTTCCAGCCACGAGGTGGACCACCGCGCGATCCCGCACGAGCTCGACTGGCTGCGCACGGCCGTGCACCTGCACAAGGGCTGCTACCGCGGTCAGGAGACCATCGCGCGGGTGCACAACCTGGGCCGGCCACCGCGCCGCCTCGTCCTGCTCCACCTCGACGGCTCGGGCCACCTCCTGCCGGAGGTCGGGGCCGAGGTCTTGCTCGGCGGGCGGGCGGTCGGGGTCGTCACGAGCGTGGCCCGGCACCACGAGCTCGGCCCGGTCGCGCTCGCGGTGGTCAAGCGCAGCGCGGACGCGAGCGCCGAGGTCGTCGTGGCGTGCGAGGGCGGGGACGTGTCCGCCACGCAGGAGGTCGTCGTGCCCGGCGAGGGCGTGTCCGTCGACCGGCCGGCGCCGCGCGGCGAGGTCGCCCGCGGGCTGGGCGGGCCGCGCGGGATGCTCTGAGCCCGCTCGCGACACGGCCGGTCGCCCGCGAGGATGACCACGTGACACCCGCTGCGGCCCGCGGCCGGCCCCGCGGTCGACCTCGTGCTGTGCCGCGGGCCGTGCGGGTGCTGGTGCGCTCGCGGCTTCGCCAGGGCGCGGGCCGGGTGCGCCGGGCCCTCGTGCCCGTGCTCGTGGCGAGCGCCGCGGCGGCGGCCGCGTGGGCGATCGCGGTCCACGTCCTGGGCCACACCAACCCGTTCTTCGCCCCGGTGTCCGCCTGGGTGGCGCTCGGTTTCAGCGTCGACCGGCAGCCCCGGCGGGTCGCCGAGCTGGCGGCCGGCGTCGCCGTCGGCGTGCTGCTCGGCGACGCGCTCGTCGGGCTCATCGGCTCCGGCGCCTGGCAGGTGGGGGTGGTGCTCGCGCTCGCGGCGTTCGTCGCGCGCCTCATCGACCGCGGCGTCCTGCTGACGACGCAGGCGGGGGTCCAGGCGATCGTCATCGTCGCGCTGCCGGCCGCGCAGGCCGGCTCGCCGCTCGGGCGCTGGGTGGACGCGCTCGTCGGCGGCGGGATCGCGCTGGCCGTCACCGCCCTGTGGCCGCAGGACCCGCGCCGGCGGGTCCGCGGCCTCGCGGAGGAGGGGCTCGAGGAGGTCGCGCAGGTCTTGCGGGAGCTCGGCCGGGGACTGCTGGCCGTCGACGACGAGACCGTCGAGGACGCCCTCGTCCGCGGCCGCGCCTCGCAACCCGCCCTGGACCAGTGGCGCTCGGTCGCCGCGGACGCCCGGGCGAGCGCCCGCGTCTCCCCGGCCCACCGGCGTCACCGCGGCGAGCTCCTGGACCTGGAAGGTGCCGCCGTCCGCGCGGACCGGGCCATGCGCAACGCCCGCGTGCTCGTCCGGCGCTGCCGCCCGCTGCTCGAGGGCGACCACGACCTCACCGAGCTGGGCGACCTGGTCACCGAGCTCGCCGAGGCGGCGACCGACCTCGCCACCGCCGTCGGCGGCGGTGCGAGCCCGACGGCGGCGCGGGACCGGCTGCACGCCGTCGCCGAGCGGGCCGACCCTCGCGCCCTCTCGCCCGACGACTGGCACGTCCAGGGCGTCGTGCTGCTCGTGCGGTCGGTCGTCGTCGACCTGCTCGAGACCGCGGGGGTGGCGCCGGGCGACGCGCGTTCGCACCTGCCGGAGCTCTGACCCCGGTCCGGCACGGTCCCGTCGCGGTGCGCGGGAGGGCGTCTGCAGCGGCGGCTCAGCCGTGTTGCGTACGCTGCGGCCGTGAGCTTCCTCGCCTCGGCCCAGGCCCTCGTGTTCTTCGCGCTGTCCGCGCTGGTCCTCGGCATGTGCGTGTACGCGGTGGTCGACGCGGCGCGTCGACCGGCCGGCGCGTTCACCGCGGCCGGCAAGCGGACCAAGAACTTCTGGCTGATCGTGCTCGGCATCGCGGCGGCGGTGGCGTTCGCCTCGCTCGGCGGGATCGGCTTCCTCGCGATCATCGCTGCCGTCGCCGCCGGGGTGTACCTCGCCGACGTCAAGCCCGCCATCACCCCGTACTCGGGGCGCGGCGGGTCCGGCGGCAGCGGCCCGCGCGGCGGCTGGTGAGCCCCGGCGACGGGCCCGTCCCGACGACGCTGCCCGGACCGGACGCGCAGCATCCCGGAGCGGACGCGCCCCCCGCGCCCACGGCCCGGTCGCTGCCCTACCCGGCGGGTGTGGTGCTCGCGGAGGTCGTCCGCGGGCCGCTGGTGGAGTCCGTCCACCTCGGGCACGTGGTCGTGACCGACCCCGACGGGGCGGTCGCCCTCGCCCTCGGTGAGCCGGACGTCGTCGTCTGGCCCCGCTCCTCGCTCAAGCCGTTGCAGGCCGTCGCGATGCTCCGCGCCGGCCTGGACGTCGACGACGACGGCCTCGCGCTGGCCTGCGCGAGCCACAACGGCGAGCCGCGTCACCTCGAGGTCGTGCGGTCCGTGCTGGCCTCGGCCGGGCTGAGCGAGGCGGACCTGCAGAACACCCCGGACCTGCCGCTGGATCCCGCCGCCGCGCTCGCCTGGCGCACCGCGGGCGGGGAGGCGACGAGCCTGACCCAGAACTGCTCGGGCAAGCACGCGGCGATGCTGGTCACCTGCGTGCTGGCCGGGTGGCCGACGGCGGGGTACCTCGCCGTCGACCATCCGCTGCAGCGCGCGGTCCGCGCGGGGGTCGAGGAGCTGGTCGGGGAGGCGGTCGAGCACGTCACAGTGGACGGGTGCGGGGCCCCGCTGTTCTCGACCTCGCTCGCGGGGCTCGCGCACGGCTTCGGGCGGCTGGTCCGCGCGGCCGCCGCGGCGCCGTCGTCGGCGGAGGGGCGGGTCGTCGCCGCGGTGCGGACGCGGCCGTGGCTGGTCGGGGGGACCGGGCGGGATGTCACGGCG
>NZ_CAMPHH010000195.1 GCF_946885855.1 uncultured Actinotalea sp.
GTGCGTCCGGGAGGACGTCGGGCGGCACAACGCCGTGGACAAGGTCGTCGGCTGGGCGCTCCTGGCCGGGCGCCTGCCCCTGCGCCGGACCGTGCTGCAGGTGTCCGGGCGGGCGTCCTTCGAGCTCGTCCAAAAGGCCGCGATGGCCGGGATCCCGGTGCTGTCGGCGGTGTCGGCGCCCTCCGCACTCGCGGTGGAGCTGGGGGAGGAGCTCGGCGTCACCGTCGTGGGGTTCAACCGGGGTGACGCGCTCAACGTCTACAGCCGCGGGGAGCGCATCGAGCCCTGAGCGGCACCGCGCCCGACCTCACACGTCCAGCAGCTCGACCCGGACGCGAGCCGTGACGCCGGGTTCGAGCCCCTCCGCGGTGCGGACCGCACGCTTCACCGGAAGCACGTAGGTGCCGGCGGTCGAGTCCGGGAAGAGCGAGGTCCGCCACACCGACCCGCCCAGCGTCACCTCGACGCGCACGGAGCCGAAGCCGCGGGCGCGCGACCCGACGAGGTCGAGGATCTCGTCCGCCTGGTCCTCCGGCAGGCTCACGAACGTCCAGGTCTCCGTCTTCCGCGCGTCCCAGACCCAGAGCACGGCCGCGAACTCGAAGCGGTGCCGCGGCGGTGGTCCGTCCACGGCGGCCCGGTCCTGGTCCCGTCCCGCGTCGTGCAGCTCGTCCTCGTCCACGGACCCATGGTGGCGTGCCCCGCCGACACGGCCGGCGCGCCCGGTGCTCCCCCCCGCCACTGTGACTCCCGGGATGTCCGTTTTGTGACCCGAGTCAGAGGAGATTCATACTTCTGGCGTAGTGTGTGCGCCCCGGGACGGCCACGCTGGCCGGACCCGTCGTCGACAAAGGGGTTGCACGACATGACACAGAAGGACTCCGGGGGCGCGACGCGGCGCCGTCGGCTGGGCGCCGGACTCGGCGCCACCGCCCTCCTCCTCGCCGGCACGGCCACACCGTTCGCCGTCGCGTCCGAGGCCGGCCCGCTGGACCTCGGCACAGCCGCCGATCTCGGCGTCGCGGCGCCGTCCGGACCGGTCGAGCTCACCCATGAGTACGCGGCCTCGCCCACGGGCGCCTGGTTCGTCGAGCTCGAGCCGCGGCCGACGACGCGCGGCGGCACCGCGGCAGGCGTCGCCCGCGCGCAGCAGGCGTTCGTCGAGCGCGCCCGGGGCCAGGGCGTCCCCGTCGAGGTCCGGGAGCGGTTCTCGACCCTGTGGAGCGGGGTGTCGGCGCGGATCTCGGACGAGGACGTCGCGACCGTCCGGGACCTGCCCGGAGTGGTCGCGCTGCACCCCGTGCTCGAGGTCGCGGCGCCGGAGCCGGCGGCCTCGTTCGAGCCCGAGATGCTCACGGCGCTCGCGATGACGGGTGCGGACGTCGCCCAGAGCGAGCTCGGGTACACCGGCGAGGGCATCCGGGTCGGCATCGTCGACACCGGCATCGACACGGACCACCCGGACCTCGGGGGCACGGGCACGGACGGGACGACGGCCTTCCCCTCCCAGCGCGTCGTCGCGGGGTACGACTTCGTCGGCGACTCCTTCAACGCCGACACGAGCTCGGCGGACTACCAGCCCGTGCCGCAGCCCGACGGCGACCCGGACGACTGCCAGGGCCACGGCACGCACGTCGCCGGCATCGTCGGCGCCGACGGCGACACCGCGCTCGGCGGGGTGCGCGGCGTCGCGCCCGCGGTCGAGCTCGGCGCCTACCGGGTGTTCGGCTGCGAGGGCTCCACGACGAGCGACATCATCGTCGCGGCGCTGGAGCGTGCCCTCGCGGACGGCATGGACGTCGTCAACCAGAGCCTCGGCGCGGCGTTCCAGGCCTGGCCCGGGTACCCGACGGCCGTCGCCAGCGACAACCTCGTCGCCGCCGGCGTCGTCATGGTGGCCTCGATCGGCAACAGCGGGGCGTCCGGCACGTGGTCCGCCGGGGCTCCGGGGGTCGGCGAGGACGTCATCGGCGTCGCCTCGTACGACAACACCGACGTGACGGCCCAGGTCCTCCAGGTCGACGGCCGGGACGTCGCCTACTTCCCGGGAGCCGGCGCGCCGGAGCCTCCGACCTCCGGCTCCCTGCCGCTGGTCGCTCTCGGTGGCCCGGGCACCGACGCGGCCCGGACGTGCGCGCCCATCGCCGCCGACGTCACCGGTGCCGCGGTGCTGATCGAGCGGGGCGGCTCCGCGCCCGACCCGTCGTGCGACGCGACGTTCTACGCCAAGGCGCTGCGGGCCCAGCAGGCCGGCGCAGCCGCCGTCGTCCTCTACAACAACGTGCCGGGGGTCTTCAGCCCGAGCGTGGCCGGTCCGGTGGCGATCACCATCCCCGTCGTCGCGGTCACCGCCGGCGACGGGGCTGCCCTGACCGCTGCCGCGGCCGGCGGTGCGACCCTCACCTGGACGGACGAGGTCGGCACGATCCCGAACCCGACCGGTGGCCTCATCTCGAGCTTCAGCTCCTACGGCATGACCGGGGACCTGCAGCTCAAGCCCGACCTCGGGGCACCGGGCGGCAGCATCTTCTCGACCTACCCGCTGGAGAAGAACGGGTACGCCACGCTCTCGGGCACCTCGATGTCGGCCCCCCACGTCGCGGGTGCCGTCGCTCTCCTCCTCCAGGCCCGTCCGGAGCTGGGCGCCGACGAGGTCCGCGACCTGCTGCAGAACTCCGCGGAGCCGGCGGTGTGGTCGCTCAACGCGGGTCTCGGGTTCCTCGAGCCGGTGCACCGTCAGGGCGCCGGCATGATCCAGGTCGACACGGCGATCCTCGCGGACACGCGGGTCGTGCCCGGCAAGCTCTCCCTCGGCGAGAGCGAGGCCGGTCCGGTCGAGCGCACGCTGACCATCAGCAACGACGGCGACGCGGACGTCACGTACGCGACCTCCTTCGTGGACGCGATCTCCACGGCCGGCAACCCCGACGTGCCGGGCTTCTTCCTCGGTACGAGCACCGTGGACATGCCGGCCACGGTCACCGTGCCCGCGGGCGGCTCGGTCGACGTGACCGTCGCCATCGCCCCGTCCGCCACCCTGGGGCTCGCCCAGTACGGCGGGTACCTCCGGTTCACCCCGGAGGACGGGGACGTCCTCAGCGTGCCGTTCGCCGGATTCGCCGGTGACTACCAGGAGCTGGAAGCGCTCGGGGACCTCGGCGGGACCGAGTTCCCGCTCCTGGCGTCGCTCGCGGGCTGCGACCGGCTCATCGGTGTCGACTGCGTCGCGGGCGGCTCGTGGGAGCCCGTCGAGGACGGCGCCGTGTTCACGATGGTCGACGGCGACGTCCCGACGGTCCTCACCCATGTGGAGCACCCGCTGCAGTCCCTGACGATCCGCGCGTACCGCGTCCTCCCCGGGCCGGCGCGGCCCGGTGAGGTCCGCAACGGCCGGTCGCTCGTCGGTGTCGAGGAGTTCGTCGGGCGGGACCCCGGCGGCTTCAGCGTCCGCACCTGGGACGGCACGCTGGCCAAGCCGAACGGCAAGGGCCGGACGGCGCTGCCGGACGGCCGGTACGTGCTTGAGGTGACCGCGCTCAAGGCGCTCGGCGACCCGGCGGACCCGGGCCACGTCGAGACGTGGACCAGCCCGGTGTTCGACATCGACCGCCCGGGTCGCGGGCGCTGATGTGCCGCTGATCCTGCACCGGCGCCGCTCGTCCTGACGCCGCCGCAGGTCCGCTGACCAGGAGGCCCGGACGGTTCACCGTCCGGGCCTCCTGTGCGTCCTGGCCGGCGTCGGACAGGACTCCGCCGCGCGCCGCGCCGGGGCCCGGTCAGCGCACCTGGTGCTCCAGCCGCTCGCCCGCCGCGAACCGGCGCACCTGGTCCGCGACGAGGCGCCGCGCGCGGGGCTCGAAGGCCGAGGTGTTCCCGCCGACGTGCGGCGTCAGGAGCAGCCCGGGCACCGTCCACAGCGGGTGCCCTGGCGGCGGGGGCTCGGGGTCGGTGACGTCGACG
Source organism: uncultured Actinotalea sp. (assembly GCF_946885855.1). Next base: position 3,961 of record NZ_CAMPHH010000195.1, read on the forward strand.
GCGGCGCGCAGACGTCCCGCGGCGAGCTCCGCGACCAGCGCGTCGGTGTCCACGACCCCGCCCCGCGCGACGTTGACGACGACGGCGCCGTCGGGCAGCGCCGCGAGGAACGCGGCGTCGACGAGGTGGTGCGTGGCCGCGGTGAGCGGTACGACGAGGATCACGACGTCCGCCGTCGGGAGCAGGTCCGGCAGGTCGGCGACGCCGTGGACGAGGGTGCCGTCCGGGTCCCGACGGGCGGTGCTCGCGACGGGGACCACCTCGCACTCGAACGGCGTGAGCCGGCGCCCCACCGCCCGGCCGATCGAGCCCCAGCCGACGACGAGGACGCGGCGGTCGGCCAGGGCGGTGTGACGGGCGTGCGTCCACCGCTGCTCGGCCCGGGCGAGGACGGCGTCGTCGACATGGCGCAGCGAGGCGATCGTCAGGCCGACGGCGAGCTCGGCCGTGCTCGCGTCGTGCACGCCGCGAGCGTTGCACAGGGCGATGCCGTCCGGGACGAGCCCCGCGAGGTGCTCCACGCCTGCGGTGAGGGACTGGACCCCGCGCAGCGCCGGCAGCCCGCGGCGCAGCGGGTCCAGGGCCCAGGCCTCGAACGTGTACGGCACGACGAACAGCTCGACGCGGTCCAGGACGTCGTCGGCGGGCAGCTGACCCCCGTCCCAGACGACGACCTCGACGTCCGCGTCCGCGACGGGGAAGGGCGAGAGGACGGTGCCGGGCGCGGCACCCCGGGGCGGTGGTGGGGCCATGCGCCGATCCTCGCGGGTAGGGCACTCGGGTGGCGACCCGCCCGGTCGACGCGCGCTCAGCCGAGGTGCCGCAGCTCCGCCCAGAGCCGGTCCCACGGCACCCGGGGGTCCCGGCACACCGCAACGGGGTCGCCCTGCTCGGCGGTCGCGACGCCGAGGCCGTTGTCGAGCGTCGTCACGACCTCGCACGAGCCGAACCGGTCGCGGACGGTGTCGAGCTGCCCGCCCGCGAGCACGACGACGTCGGTCCCCTCGTCGGGCGGCCCGGCGGTGCCGAGGTGGTTGTGCCCGCTGCGGACCGGCGGCAGATCCGTCCCCCAGCGGTTCAGCGCCCCGGCCAGCCCGTAGGTCTCCGCCACGACGACGACCCGGCCCCGCTCCGCCCGGTCCAGCGTCCCGACGGCGACCCGCACCTGGTCGACGTACCGCGGCCAGCCGAGCTGGTCGGCGACGCCCGCGCTCAGCACCGGCACCGGCGTCCGGGCGAGCGCGTCGACCGGCAGGAGGGGCAGGGCGACGACGGCCGCCACGACGCCGTTCGCCGCGACGAGCGTCACCGCGCGCGGACGCCAACGGTCGTGCGCGCGCGCCAGGAAGGCGGTCACGGGGACCCACCCCGCGGCGAGGAGCACGACGAGGAGGCCCAGGGGGTAGTAGAGCTGCGCCCCGCCGGCCCAGGTGAGCCCCACGAGCACCGGGAACGCCACGGCGACGAACCGCACGGGCCGCCAGGCCGGCCGTCGCCACAGGGCGACCCACCCCGCGACCCACACGGCGACCAGCGGCGGGCCGAGGAGCACGAGGAGGAACGGCGCCAGCAGCGGCCGGACCCACGTCGCGTGCTCCACGCCCAGGGCGGCGCCCATCGCGAGCTGCGGCCAGCCGTTCACGGCCTGGTAGGCGAGGTTGGGTGCGGCGAGGACCAGCGCGAGGCCGACGCCCCCGAGCAGCCACGGCGAGCGCAGCTCGCGGCGGGGTCCGACGGCCAGCAGGCCGACGAGCCCGGCGACGACGAGCAGGCCGACGAGCCACTTGTCGTACGTCGCGAGGCCGCCGACGGCGCCCGCGGCGAGCCACCACGCGGGCGCGGGCCGCAGCAGGGCGCGGACCGCGCAGAGCGTCACGAGGAGCCACGCGAGCAGGTCGATCGGGGCCGTCACGGCGAGGTGGCCGAAGACGAGGGGACCGGGCGCCGTGGCGAAGGACCAGGCGGACCACGTCTGCGCCGACCGGCCGCCGCCCAGCTCTCGGGTCAGCAGCGCCACGACGACGACCGCGAGCCCGATCGCCAGCGCCGACGGCAGCCGCACGGCCCACGTCGCGTCCGCGACGACGGTGCTCAGCGTCCGGACGAGGAACGGTGAGAGGGGCGGCTGGTCGACGTAGCCCCACGCCGGCTCGAGCATCCGGAAGTAGAGCTCGTCCCGGTGCCAGCCGTACCCGCCGCTGGTCGCGACCAGGAGCCCGGTGACGGCCGCCGCGGCGCCGAGGACGGGCGCCCGGGCCAACGGAGTGAGACGTGGCGGCCCGGTGCGGGCGGTGCCAGCGGCGGTCCGGGGACCGGGCCGGGCCGGGCCGGCTCCGGCGTCGACGGCGGTCCGGACGAGCGGCGCCGTCGTCGTCGGTCCGGGCGGGCGCATCGCCTCACGCTAGGTGGGCGCCCCCGGGGCGGCGCGGCGGGCGCCGCGCGTGCCAGCG
>NZ_CAMPHH010000196.1 GCF_946885855.1 uncultured Actinotalea sp.
GAAAAGCGTCGTCCGTGTCGGTGGCCGGGGTGACACTGGTCCGGTGCTGATCCAGGTCCTGCGTGAGCGCACCCGGCCCTACCTGGCCCTGGTCGCCGTCGTCGCGGTCCTGCAGCTGGTCCAGGCGGTCGCGAACCTCTCCCTGCCCAGCCTCAACGCGGACCTCATCGACGAGGGGATCGCGCAGGGTGACGTCGGGCGGATCCTCGAGGTCGGTGGCGTCATGCTCGTCGTCACCGCGGTGCAGGTGGTCTGCGCCATCGGTGCCGTCTACGCCGGCGCGCGCGTCGCGATGTCGGTGGGGCGGGACCTGCGCGGCGCCGTCTTCGACCACGTCCAGACGTTCTCCGCACGCGAGGTCGGCCGGTTCGGCGCGCCGTCCCTCATCACCCGGACGACGAACGACGTCAGCCAGGTGCAGCTCGTCGTCTACCTCGGGCTCACCATCATGATCGCGGCGCCGGTCATGATGGTCGGCGGTGTGGTCATGGCCCTGCGCGAGGACGTGCAGCTCTCCGCGCTGCTGCTCGTCGTCGTCCCGCTGCTCGGCGCGGTGCTCGCCGTCGCCGTCGTCCGGATGCGCCCGCTCTTCCGGGCGATGCAGACGCGACTGGACGCGATCAACCGGGTGCTGCGCGAGCAGATCACCGGCATGCGCGTGGTGCGCGCCTTCGTCCGCGAGGACCACGAACGGTCGCGCTTCGACCGGGCGAGCACCGAGCTCATGGACGTCGCCGTCGGAGCGGGCCGGATCATGGCGCTGACCTTCCCGACCGTGTTCCTCGTCCTCAACGTCTCCAGCGTCGCGGTGATCTGGTTCGGCGGGCAGCGGATCGACGACGGCTCGATGCAGGTCGGCTCGATGGTGGCGTTCCTCAGCTACCTCATGCAGATCCTCATGAGCGTGATGATGGCCGTGATGATGGTCATGGTCATCCCGCGGGCCGAGGTCTCCGCCGAGCGCATCACCGAGGTCCTCGGCACGGCCAGCACGGTGGTCCCGGCCGCCGCGCCCGTCCGGCCGGCCGCGCTGCGCGGCGAGGTCGAGCTGCGCGACGTGGAGTTCCGCTACCCCGGCGCCGCCGCACCGGTGCTGCGCCGGGTGAGCCTGCGCGCGCGGCCGGGGCAGACGACGGCGGTCATCGGCTCGACGGGGTCCGGCAAGACGACGCTCCTGCAGATGCTGCCGCGCCTGCAGGACCCGACCTCCGGCGCGGTCCTGCTCGACGGCGTCGACCTGCGGGACCTCGAGCTCGAGACCGTGTGGGGGGCGATGGGCCTCGTCCCGCAGAAGGCGTTCCTCTTCTCCGGCACCGTCGCCTCGAACCTGCGCGACGGCCGCGAGGACGCCGACGACACCGCGCTGTGGCACGCCCTCGAGGTGGCCCAGGCGGCGGACTTCGTCCGCGAGATGGGCGGGCTCGCCGCGGAGATCACCCAGGGCGGCACGAACGTCTCCGGCGGGCAGCGCCAGCGGCTGTCCATCGCGCGCGCCCTGGTGCGGCGGCCCCGGGTCTACCTCTTCGACGACGCCTTCTCGGCACTGGACGTCGCGACCGACGCCGCGCTGCGGGCGGCACTCGTGCCGGAGACCCGGGACGCGACGGTGATCGTCGTGGCCCAGCGGGTCAGCACCATCCGGCACGCCGACAGGATCGTCGTCCTCGACGAGGGCGTCGTCGTGGGCGAGGGCACGCACCACGAGCTCATGGAGACCAACGCGACGTACCGGGAGATCGTGCTGTCCCAGGTGACCGTCGAGGAGGCGGCGTGAGCGCCCCGGCCCGTCCCGGGCCCGACCGGCCGCCGACCGGCGCACCCGCGCCCGCCGCCGGTGGACGGCCCGCACCGCCGGCGGGCGGAGGGCCGGTGCCGCCGGCGGGGGGCCGGCCGATGGGCCACGGGCCGATGGCCGCCACGATGCCCACGGCCAAGGCCATGGACTTCCGCGGGTCGCTGCGGCGGCTGCTGCGCGTGCTGGCGCCCGAGCGCGGCCGGCTCGCGGTCGTCGGCCTGCTCACGGTCGGGTCGGTCGCCGCGATGGTCGCCGGGCCGTACGTGCTCGGCCGTGCGACCGACGTCATCTTCTCCGGTGTCCTCGGCCGGCAGCTGCCCGCGGGGGTGACCCAGGCGGAGGTGGTCGCGTCGCTGGAGGCCGCGGGGCAGGACGAGCTCGCCGCCATCGCGGCGGCGGCACCGGGCCTGGTCCCGGGCGAGGGCATCGACTTCGGGGCGCTCGGCACCGTCCTGCTGGTCGCCCTGGCCCTCTACGCCGGGGCGTGGGCGCTCGGGTGGCTGCAGGGCCGGATCACCACGGACGTCGTGCAGCGCACCGTCTTCGGGCTGCGCCGGGACGTGCAGGCCAAGCTCGACCGGCTCCCCCTGGCGGAGGTCGACCGGCGGGCCCGCGGCGACCTGCTGTCCCGGGTCACCAACGACGTCGACAACCTCGCCCAGACGCTCCAGCAGACGCTCAGCCAGCTCGTGCAGGCGGTCCTGACGGTCCTCGGCGTCCTGGGGATGATGTTCTGGATCTCCCCGCTGCTGGCCCTCGTCGCCCTCGTCACCGTCCCGGCGGCGGGGGTCGTCACGGCGCTCATCGCGAAGCGCGCCCAGCCGCAGTTCGTCCAGCAGTGGGCCCGGACCGGCACGCTCAACGGGCACGTCGAGGAGATGTACACCGGGCACGCCCTGGTCAAGGTCTTCGGGCGGCAGCGCGCGGCGTCCGCGCGGTTCCACGAGGAGAACGCGGGCCTGTACGAGGCGGCGTTCCGGGCGAGCATGATCTCCGGCCTCATCCAGCCGGCGATGATGTTCCTGTCCAACCTGTCCTTCGTGGCGATCGCCGTCGTGGGCGGGCTCCGCGTCGCCGCGGGGGCGATCACGCTCGGCGACGTGCAGGCCTTCATCCAGTACTCGCGCCAGTTCACGCAGCCGATCACCCAGATCGCGTCGATGATGAACCTGCTGCAGTCCGGGGTCGCGAGCTTCGAGCGCGTCGTCGAGGTCCTCGACGCCCCCGAGCAGTCCCCGGACCCGGCGGCGCCGGCCGCGGCGGCCGCGGCGGCTCTTGCCGGTGACGCAGCTCGGCGCGCCCGCGGCCGGGTCACCTTCGAGCACGTCGCGTTCCGCTACGAGCCGGACACCCCGCTCATCGACGACCTCTCCCTCGCGGTCGAGCCGGGACGCACAGTCGCGATCGTCGGCCCGACCGGTGCCGGCAAGACGACGCTGGTCAACCTCCTGCTGCGGTTCTACGAGATCGACGGCGGGCGGATCACGCTCGACGGCGTGGACACCCGCGACCTGTCGCGCGCGGCGCTGCGCCGCCACGTGGGCATGGTGCTGCAGGACACGTGGCTCTTCGGCGGGACGATCGCCGAGAACATCGCCTACGGTCGCCCCCGCGCCACCGACGAGGACGTCCTCGAGGCGGCCCGGGTGGCACACGTCGACCACGTCGTGCAGGCGCTGCCCGACGGCTACGACACGGTGGTCGACGAGGAGGCGGGCAACCTCAGCGCCGGGGAGAAGCAGCTCATCACCATCGCGCGGGCCTTCCTCGCCGACCCGTCGATCCTCGTCCTGGACGAGGCGACCTCGTCGGTCGACACCCGCACCGAGGTGCTCGTCCAGCAGGCCATGGCGCGGCTGCGCCGCGACCGGACGTCCTTCGTCATCGCGCACCGCCTGTCGACGATCCGCGACGCGGACACGATCCTCGTGATGGAGCGGGGCGCGATCGTCGAGCAGGGCAGCCACGACGAGCTGCTCGCCGCCGACGGCCCCTACGCGGCCCTGTACCGCAGCCAGTTCGCCGCCGCAGCGGCGCCGGCGGACTGACCGTCGGGTCCGACCGCACAGGCACGGCCGGCTGCTGCGGGCTCAGCGGTCCAGCAGACCCCCGCCGACCCACGTCCGGATCGCCGCGGCGTCCTGCGGCGTGAGGTCCATGCGCGCGCCGCGGCACAGCCCGACGACGTTGTCCGCCCACGTCTGGGCGATGACGCGCGCGTCCGGCCGGGCCGACAGGTCCAGCCCGGCGTACAGGACGCCCGCGATCACGGTGTTGACCGAGGCCTTGCCGATGGCCTCCCCGGCCGCCTGGCACGCGTCCCGCACCCGGCGGGCCGTCTCCGGCCGCTCGAACGGGTGCGCGGCGACGTCGTCGGCGAGCGCCGTCAGCAGCGCACGGTAGCGCTCGGTCGGCAGGTTCGGGATCTCGGTCACCTCGACGACCTGGCGCTGCAGCGGCGGGAGGTCCACGCCACCGGCGCCGGGGAGGTCCGCCTCGCTGAACCGGGCCGGGTCCCACACGAAGCCGGCCGCGGCGGCGACCTCCGGGACCGTGGCCGACAGCCAGCCGAAGAAGCCCCCGGTCCCCTCCCAGCCGGTCGTGGCGAGCTGCGGGTCGGCCTTCTGCGCCGCCTGGGCCAGCGAGCCGCCGTTGACGGGCCGGTCGGCCTTGCGGACCTGCCGCAGGACGACGGCGCGCGCCGGGCTCGCTGCCCCGGCGTCGTCGGCCCCGGCGCCGGCTGCGGCCGTGCCCCGGGAGTCCCGGCGTCGCCCGCCGGCCCCCGCGGCCGCCGCGGCGGGTCCCGTGCCTGCCGGGCCGGCGGCACCCGCTGCCCCGGACGACGCCACGGAGCCGGCGGCACCGACGGCCACGACGGCGGTGTCCTCGTAGCGCTCGGGGGCTGCCGGAAGGACGAGGTCCGTGAGCGCGTCCGCCGTGATGACGGTGTCGGCCACCGCCCGGTACGCGCTCGCCGCGGGACTCGCCGTGATGATCGTGACCCGGCGGTCGGCAGCCCGGAAGCGGTGCGCGAGCGGCGTGAAGTCGGCGTCCGCGGAGACGATGACGAACTCGTCGTAGTACGTCGACGCCGCGAGCGCGTCCACCGCGTCGAGGACGAGGTTGATGTCGGCGCTGCTCTTGCCCTGCTGCGTGAGGGACGGGCAGTCCACCACGCTGAAGCCGGCCCGCGTGAAGTTCGGCCGGAACTGGGAGAAGACCGACGGGTTGAGGTAGCACGCCCGGACGAGGAAGCGGCGCGAGAAGTCGCCGTCGTCGTCCGAGCCGCTCTCCAGGCCGGACAGCCAGTGACCCGGGTGCGTGGCGAAGGCCTCCGCCGCGGCGGGGTCGAGCCGCTGCAGGCCGATGTAGACGTTGTCGAAGTCGACGAACAGCGCGCAGCGCAGCCGGCGGGAGGCAGGGTCCGTGGTGGTCACGGACCCATGGTGGTGCACCCGTCGATCACCGACCACCACGCCGCCCCGGCGTGGCGTCCGGGCCGCCGTGCGAGGGCACGGCCGGACGCCGCCAGCGACGGAGGTCCCGGTCGCACGCGCCGTCGGCCGCCTACCGTGGGAGGGACGACCCGGGAGGTGCGCGATGGAGCAGACGGACGCGGTGGTCCCCCTCACCGACGCGGAGGCGTGGGCCGTGCTGCGGGCGCAGGCGCTGGGGCGTCTGGCGTACCAGATCGCCGGTGACGTCTGGATCGTCCCGGTCAACTACGTCGTCCACCAGGACGCGGTGGTGTTCCGCACGGCGGAGGGCGGCAAGCTCTTCGGCACCACCGTGAACCGGCGGGTCGCGTTCGAGGTGGACGTGGTGGAGGCGGACCACGCGGTCAGCGTCGTGGTCCGTGGGACGGCGCGGCACCTGACGGGGATCGCGGCGGACGAGGCCGAGGCCCTGCCCCTGCGGCCGTGGGTCGGCACGGAGAAGCTCGAGTTCGTCGCGATCACGGCGGACGAGGTCACCGGTCGGCGGTTCCGTCTCGAGGTCCCGGGAGCGGACGAGCCGAGCATCTGACGCCGGGGCGACCGGCTGCCACCCGGCGCACCTGCGCCCAGCCGGTGGGACGTCCGCGCTCGTCAGGCGGAACGCGGGGGCCGGGTGCCGTCCACGATCGGCCGCAGCCGGCGCGGCAGCGCCTGGTCCTGCCAGTGCCGCTCGAGGAGACCGGCGTCGTGGTTGTTGCCCGGCGTCGCATGGGCGGCCGCGACGACCGCCTCGTCGGCCGCGCGCCGGGCGTGCGCCGCGACGTGGACCGCCGCGGCGGCGTGGCCGCCGGCCAGTGCGGCGGCGCGCGCCGCGACGTCGTCGTCGACCTCGCGCGCGGCCGCGTAGGCCGCGAACGCGGTGGCCCGGGTGCGCGCCGTCGACAGGTCGCCCCGGACCCAGGCCCGCGCGGCCGCGAGCGCCCGCCGCGGCCGGTCGTCGTCGGGCCGGTGACGCTCGAAGAGCGGCAGCACCCGCTGCGCGCAGTCCGCCGCCCAGTGCACCCAGGCCCGACGGTCCTCACCGTCCGCTGCCATGGCACCAGTCTCCCGCCGGGCGACGTCCGCCGACGGCGTTTCGTGCTGCTGCCGACGGC
>NZ_CAMPHH010000197.1 GCF_946885855.1 uncultured Actinotalea sp.
GGCTGGGCTCGGCCGCCCGCGAGCCGCCGTCGTCGGCCGGTACCTCCGGCGCGTCCGTGGGCGCCTCCGTCGTGGCGCGCTGCTCCGGCCCCACCGCGGGCTCGTCCACCGTCGCGCGCTGCGGCACCGCCGCGCGCTCGTCCGTCGCGGCGCGCTCCGGGGGTCCCGGCCGCTCCGCGACAGGTGCCGGACCGCCGGTCGCCACCGGCGCGTCGGCCGACTCGGAGGCGTCGGTCACCGGCGCGGCCGGTCCGCTCGCTGCATCCACGGGCGCGCCGTCGGCGGCGGCGGGCGCCCGGAAACCGTCCCGCACCCCACCGACGACGTCGCGCTCGAGCTTCTCCAGGCGCGCGGCGAGCCCCCGGGCGCCGTCGTCGACGGCGGGCAGCAGCAGCCGGGCGACGAGGAGCTCCAGGTGCAGCCGCGGCGACGTCGCGCCCGTCATCTCGGTGAGCGCGTCGTTGACGAGGTCCGCCGAGCGCGAGAGCTCAGCGGCGCCGAGCGTGGCGGCCTGCGACGTCATGCGCTCGTACTGGTCGGCCGGGACGTCCCGCAGCACGGCGCGTGCCGCCTCGCCGGACGCCGCGATGACGATGAGGTCGCGCAGTCGTTCCAGGAGGTCCTCGACGAACCGGCGGGGCTCGTGCCCGGAGGAGATGACGCGGTCGACCACGCGGAAGGCACTGGCCCCGTCGCGCACGGCGATGGCCTCGACGACGTCGTCCAGCAGGGCCGCGTGCGTGAAGCCCAGCAGCGCCACCGCCCGCTCGTAGTCCAGACCGCTCTCGTCCGCGCCGGCGACGAGCTGGTCGAGCACCGACATCGAGTCCCGGACCGACCCTCCGCCGGCCCGCACGACCAGCGGCAGCACGCCCGCCCCCACAGGCACGTGCTCCGCGGCGCAGACCTGCTCCAGGTACGGGGTGAGCACGTCCGGCGGGACGAGCCGGAACGGGTAGTGGTGGGTGCGCGAGCGGATCGTGCCGATGACCTTGTCCGGCTCCGTCGTCGCGAAGACGAACTTCACGTGCGGGGGCGGCTCCTCGACGATCTTCAGCAGGGCGTTGAAGCCCTGCGAGGTGACCATGTGGGCCTCGTCGAGGATGAACACCTTGAAGCGGTCCCGCGCCGGGGCGAACGTCGCGCGCTCGCGCAGGTCGCGGGCGTCGTCGACGCCGCCGTGGCTCGCCGCGTCGATCTCCACGACGTCGAGGCTGCCCGGCCCGCCGCGCGCGAGCTCGACGCAGGACTCGCACCGTCCGCACGGCGTCGCCGTCGGCCCCTCGGCGCAGTTGAGGCAGCGGGCGAGGATGCGCGCCGACGTCGTCTTGCCGCAGCCGCGCGGGCCGCTGAAGAGGTACGCGTGCGTGACCTTGCCCGTGCGCAGCGCCTGCATGAGCGGCTCGGTGACGTGCTCCTGCCCGATCACCTCGGCGAAGGTGTCGGGCCGGTAGCGGCGGTACAGGGCGGTCGTCACGGAGGGAACCCTACGCGGCGGCCCCGACACGGGTCACCGGCCTGGGGGCACCGCTCACGGGAGCGCGAGCGCCACCGCGAAGCCGCCGACGACGGCGTAGCCGGCGAGCGAGAGCAGCGTCCGCAGGCGTGGGCTCACCCGCGCACCGAGGAACGCCCCCGTCGCCGCCAGCGCGAGCTGCCACGCGGCGGAGGCGACACCGATGCCGACGACGAACGCCACGGCTGCCGCGGGGGTCGCGAGGCGGTCCGCGAGGCCGGCGGAGACCGCGACGAAGTAGACGACCGTCAGCGGGTTGACCGCGGTCAATGCCACGAACCGGGCGAAGGACCGCGCCGGGGTGAGGGTGCGGACCGGGGCGGCCGGGGCGGCGTCGTCGGTGGCGGCATGAGCGAGCGTGAGCGGCTCGCCGTCGGGGGCCACCCAGGCCCGCGCGACGGCGCCCGCCCGCCGCTCGCGCAGCACGCCGACGACGCCCCGTGCGGCGACGAGGGCCAGGACGACAGCGCCGCCCAGCTGGACGGCGCGCTGGTGCGTCGCCAGGGTGCCGGCGACGACGGTCCCGGCGACGACGGCCACCGCGGCGTAGGTGAGGTCGACGACGCCGGCGCCCAGGCCACCGGCCGCTGCCGTGCGCCAGCCCGCCGTCATGCCCGTCTGCAGGAGGAGGACGCCGATCGCGCCCAGCGGGATCGCGATCCCGAGGCCGACGACGGCGCCGAGACCGAGCGCCGCGAGGACGGTGGTGGACATGGGCGGATTGTGCTCCCGCGCCACCGTCGCGGGCGAACACGATCCGCGCGGGCACGCAAGGACCCCCCGCACACCCGCCAGAGCCCGCCTGCCCTTGCTGCCTTCCGGCCCTGGGGGGGTTCAGCGAGATGACGCCGCACGAGGGGTCTGACCTCAGCCTAGCCCAGGCCTGCCCACGCTCTCGAACCGGGCGGGGACCGTCCGCCGGGGCCTGCCGGTCCTCGAGACGCGCGGTACACCGCCCCGGGCCGACCCGTCCGGCGCGCGGGTGGCTCCGAACCGGTGACGTCTCCCCCTCAGGGGCAGACACCGGGGACCGTCCTGGTGGAGAGTTCAACCATCGCGACCGCGCCGCAGCGGTCGCCGTCCCGTCGGGAGGGACCGTGTTCGACGTCATCGCCGGGTTGCCGCTGCACCCGCTCGTGGTGCACGCCGCCGTCGTCCTCGTGCCGGTCGCCGCGCTCGTCGTGGCGACCGCCGGGGTGTGGCCGCGCTTCCGGCGCTGGGCCGGCTACCTGCCCGCCGCGCTCGCCCTGGCGGCGCTCGTGGTCGTCCCCATCGCGACGCAGTCGGGCGAGGCCCTGGAGGAGCGGCTCGGCGAGCCGCCCTACATCGAGGAGCACGCCGACCTCGGCGAGGCGCTCATCCCCTGGGCCGTCGCCCTCGCCGTCACCGGCGCACTCGTGACGACGCTCGAGCTGCTCCGGCGGCGCGACAGGCTGCTGCACCGCGCCGTCGTCGTCGTGGTGGCCGTCGCCGCGGTGGGCGTCGGGGCCGGCGCCGTCGTGCAGACCGTGCTCGTCGGCCACAGCGGCGCGACCGCCGTGTGGAGCAGCGTCGGGCAGCTGCCGGCGCCCGACGACGACTGAGGCGGGCCCTGGCCACCGCGGCACCGCACCCCTAGCGTTCGACCATGGACGAGGGGGCGCACGCCGGACCGACACCCGTACCGACCTGGGCGCAGCTGGCCGCCCGGATGGCCGCCGCCCGCCGCCGCGGTCCTGCTCGCGGGGAGCTGCGCCACCGCGCGGCCGAGCCCCGGCCGGACGCCCCCGCCGACGACGGCGCGGTGCGCTCGGTCCGCTTCTGGTTCGCCGCGCCCCGGTGCTGGCGCGTGGAGGACGACGACGGCGTCCGGCGCATCGAGGGGCCGGAGCACTCCTACCACCGCGACGGGCAGGGACGACTGCAGCGGCGCCCACCGGACGTGCTCTTCGGGTACGGCCTGGACGACCCTGCGCGGTACTTCGACGCCGCGGACCTGGTCACCGGCGCCGGGGCGACGCACGGCTTCGTCCCGGCCGGCGAGCCTCAGCCGGTCGAGGTCGACGGACGCACCGCCTGGGAGGTCCGGCTCGACCCGCCCCCGGGCGAGCCGGGGGAGCCGGCGCTCACGCTGGCCGTCGACGACGCCACGGGCATCCTCCTGCGCTACGCCGTGGCGGGGCACGGGGTCCTCGGTGAGATCGTCGGCCTGGAGGCGGGCCTGGCGATCGACCCGGCGACGTTCACCTGGGACGGTCCGTTCGCGACGGACCTGGAGGACGAGCAGATCCGCTGGGAGGAACGGCACCGGTGGCTCGAGGCACAGCGGTTCCCGGTGCCGCGGTGGTGGCCAACGGGACCTGCTAGCCACGCGCGAGACGGCGACCCCGCCACGGGCGCGTTCGACCTGGTGCTCGAGGTCGAGGGGCATCCCGAGCTCGTGCGGTGGCCGCGCGGCGGCACGGCACCGGAACGGCTGGAGGGCACAGGTCACCACGTGCATCGGTGGTCGGACGACCGCTGGGAGTGGGCGCTTGCGGTCACGTCCCCGCTGTCGGAGGCGGACCTCGCTCGGGTGGTCGGCTCGATCCCGCCGGACGGTGCGCCTCAGCCTTGACCCACGCGACGACGGCGCCCGTCACCCGACCCGGTCGAGCAGCGCCGTGACGCGCTGGAGCATGAGGCCGGCCGCGGACTCGTCGTACGACGGCAGGCTCGAGTCCGCGAAGAGGTGCCTGTCACCGGGGTACAGGAACAGCTCAGCGTCCGGTGTCGAGGCGACGAGCTGCTCGGCGGCCTCGAGGTCCCCCTCGTCGACGAACCACGGGTCACGGTCCATCGCGTGCACGTGGACCGGCACCCCCTCGGGCCACGCGTCCGCGAACTCACCGGGCGGCACGCAGGAGTGCGCGAGGACGGCGGCCCGAACGCCGGGACGCGTCTGGGCGAGCATCTGCGCCGGCAGCACCCCGAGCGAGAAGCCGATCGGGACGATCGCCTCCGGCAGCCCCTCGGCCGCCGCGACGCCGCGCTCCAGGAGCGCGCCGAAGCCGACCTGCTGGGCGTGCGTCACGCCCAGCTCGACGCTGGGGAACGTGTGGCCGTCGAAGAGGTCCGGCGCGTGCACGACGTGCCCGGCCTCCCGGAGGCGGTCGGCGAAGGCGAGGACGCCCTCCGTCCGGCCGCACGCGTGATGGAACAGCAGGACCTCGGCCATGGACACCCTCCCCTGTCACGGCGGGCCGGTCGGCGACGCCTGGGGCGATCCTGCACCCGGGCACCGACACGCGCCACGACGCGGGCGCCGCCCGTGCCGGTCCCCGACGAGTGGACGAGGCGTGCCTGCCGTCCGGTACCCTCTACACGCCTGGAGGATTCGCCTAGTGGCCTATGGCGCACGCTTGGAAAGCGTGTTGGGGTAACACCCTCGGGGGTTCGAATCCCCCATCCTCCGCCGGATGAAGGGCCCGTGACCTGCAGCGATGTGGGTGACGGGCCCTTCGTCGTAGATGAACGTCAACCAACCACGCCTGTCGCGGGTCGCTGACCTGCACCTCGGTAGCGTTTCCGCCGGACCGCTCGGGCGATCGCCCTCGCCGCGGCCCGATGTTGCGTTGGTGCAATTCCTAGGGCTCGGACGCAGCAACTCCCGTCCCGGGCTGTGGACGCTGGCCGCCGGCAGCCATGTTGCTGTGCTCCAATTGCTCATGCCCCAACGCAGCAACAGTCGCCGACGAGGACCCGGGCGCCCCTCGCGACAGGACGTCTACGAGCGGCTCGACGCCGCGATCGCCGAGGTGCGCGACCGACTGGGCGGTCTGCCTACGCCTGCCGAGGCGCGCGCCATCTGGGATGAGTTGTGGGTGCACGAGGCGCACAACTCCACCGCCATCGAGGGCAACACCCTCGTCCTTCGCGAGGTCGAGCAGCTCCTGCTCGAGGGCCGCGCCGTCGGCGACCGTCAGCTCGCGGAGTACCTCGAGGTCAAGGGCTACGCCGACGCTGCCCGCTGGGTCTACGGACAGGCGTTGGAGCCCTCCCTAGGGGGGCCCGACGAGCTCCTGACCCTCACGGAGGTTCGGCACGTGCATCGAATGGCCATGGGCCCGGTGTGGGATGCCGCACCGCACCCGGACGCCACGCCCGAGGAGTCTCCTGGCAACTTCCGTCGGCACGACATCCATCCCTTCCCCGGGGGGATGCGGCCACCGTCGTTCGCGCTCGTCGAGCCCAAGCTGCGGGACTGGCTCGACCTCGTGAATGCGATCCCGGACGCGGGTGGTCACCCGATGGAGCGCCTGGCCGCCGCCCACGCTGCGTTCGAGCAGGTCCATCCATTCCTGGATGGCAACGGACGCACGGGGCGGCTCCTGCTGAACCTCGTGCTCGCCCGGCTCGGGTACGCGCCGGCGATCATCCAGAAGCGCGAGCGACCCAGGTACCTCGCCGCGCTCCGCGCAGCCGACGCCGGGAACGTCGGGCCGCTCGCTGAGCTCGTCGCGAGGACGGTCCTCGACAACCTCTATCGCTTCGTCGTTCCGGCGCTCGCAGGGCCGGCACGACTGGTCCCCCTCGCAGCGCTCGAGACACCAGTGCTCAGCCGAGTCGCCCTACGCAACGCAGCGCAACGGGGCCGCCTCCGCGCACAGCGCGGCGACGACGGGCAGTGGCGCAGCAGCCGCGCCTGGGTGGACGAGTACCTCGCGTCCAAGTACGCGCGCACTCGCCCGGGCGACGAAGACTGAGCCCCGGCACGCGGTAGCAGTTCTGGTAGCAGCTTGTGTCCAGGCGGAGCCGCCCGCACCGACGCGCCCTCGTTCGCGGACCCGGCTGACCTGCCCGAACGCATCCGCCCACATCCGCCCACGACCCGTCCAGGCCA
>NZ_CAMPHH010000198.1 GCF_946885855.1 uncultured Actinotalea sp.
CCTCCACCCCCTCGGTGGGGAGGATGCGCACCGCCCTCCGGTGCAGATCGACCCCGCGAGGGAGTCGGTACCCGCCCGTTTCCGAGCGTGGCACCGCTTCCGCCTGGACGCCAGCACGCTCGGCGTCGCGCCCGGCCGGTACCGGGTCTGGTCAGCGGCCGTGTGACCGCCCTAGCCTCAGCCATGACGATGATCAGGGAGGGGGCGCGGAACGCCGCGGGGGCCGTCACGCTCCTGCCGTGGTGGCTGGCGCTCGGACTGGCGGCGCTGACCGTCGTCGTCGGCGTGGTGCTTACGCTGAACCCGTTCGCCTCGCTCGCCGTGCTGGTCGTGGGGGTCGTCCTCGCCCTCGCGCTCGCCGGCGTCAGCGAGCTGGCGACCGCGGACCGCACGGGCACGGCGCGCTGGCAGCTGATCCGGGGCCTCGCCTACCTCGCGGCAGCCGTCGCCGTTCTGGCGTGGCCCGGCCGGAGCCTGCGCCTCCTCACGGTCGTCCTGGCACTGTCCCTCGTCGTCGGCGGCGCCCTCGAGGTGCTCCAGGCACGGCACCGCCGGGGTGTCGAGCGGGCGAACCTCCTGGTCAGCGGCGCGTCCGGCATCGTGCTCGGCCTCGTCGCTCTCTCCTGGCCGGACGTGTCGGTCCTCGTCGTCGCCGTCGTGCTCGGTGTCCGGACGATCGTGCTCGGTGTCCGCCAGGCCGCGCAGGCCTGGCGCCGGCGGGGCGGCGCCGTCGTGGAGCGCACCGCCCCGCGGCCGGGCTGGCTACGCCTCGGCGGCGCCACCCTCGGGCTGCTCGGCGCGCTCGCCCTGCTCGCCGTCACCGCGGCCGTCAAGAGCGCGAGCCCCCGGCGCGACGCCTTCTACACCGCGCCCGCGGAGGTCCCGGACCGCCCGGGTGCCCTGCTGCGCGCCGAGCCGTTCGACCGCGGCATCCCGGACGGCGCGGACGGCTGGCGCATCCTCTACACGACGACGCGCGACGACGGCGTGCCCGCGGTAGCGAGCGCGATCGTCGTCCGCCCCGACGGTCAGGACGGCCCGTCCCCGCTCATCGCCTGGGCGCACGGGACCACCGGGACGGTGCCCGGCTGCGCGCCCTCGGTCCTGGAGGACACCTTCGAGACGGGGGCGTTCTACCTCGCCCCGGACGTCGTGGAGCAGGGCTGGACGCTCGTCTCCACGGACTACGTCGGGCTCGGCACCGAGGGCCCGCACCCCTACCTCATCGGCCAGGGCGTCGGACGGTCGGTCCTGGACTCCGTCCGCGCGGCCCAGGAGTTCACCGAGCTCGACCTGGACGGCTCGACCGTCGTGTGGGGGCACTCCCAGGGCGGTGGCGCGGCGCTGTGGACCGGCGTCCTCGCCGCCACGTACGCCCCGGAGCTCCGGATCGACGGCGTCGCGGCGCTCGCCCCCGCCGCCAACCTGCCGGGGCTCGTCGGCAACCTCGAGTCGGTGCCCGCCGGCAGCCTGTTCGCCTCCTACGTCATCACGGCGTACGACGACGAGTACGACGACGTGCGCCTCGACGACGTGGTCCGTCCTGGCGCCCAGACCGTCATCGAGGAGATGGCGACGCGCTGCCTCGCCGAGCCCGGAGTCCTCGTGTCGGTCCTGACCTCGTTCGGGCTCGACCAGCCGATCTGGTCCCGTGACCCGCGCGAGGGTGCCCTCGGCGAGCGGCTGCGCCAGAACGTCCCCGACGGCCCCATCGACGCGCCCCTGCTGCTGGCGCAGGGCGGTGCGGACCAGCTCGTCCTGCCGGCCGCGCAGGACGCGTACGTCCAGGACCGCTGCGACGACGGCCACGCGGTGGACTACCGCGTCTACGAGGGCCGGGACCACGTCCCGCTCGTCGAGCCGGACTCGCCGCTCGTGCCGGACCTGCTGCAGTGGACGCGGGACCGCCTCGCCGGCGAGGAGCCGCTCGACACCTGCGGCTGAGCCGGCGCCGCGCGTCACGCTCGCCCGGCCACGCATCGCGGTGCAGGCTGGACCCGCCCCGCCGATCCGACCCGGAGACGTCCCCCGTGCCCACCGCCCTCCTCGTCGTGGACGCCGCGAACGTCGTCGGCGCGCGCCCGGACGGGTGGTGGAAGGACCGCGCCGGCGCGGCCGAGCGGCTCCTCGCAGCACTGACCACGGCGACGACCGCGCCGGGTGCGGACCCGGACCTGGCCGCGCGGCGCGTCGTCGTCGTGCTCGAGGGGCGCGCCTCAGCGGCCGCGACCCCACAGGCGGGGCGCATCGAGGTCGTGCGGGCACCCGCCGACGGCGACGCGGCGATCGTCGAGGTCGTCGCCCGCGCCCTCGCCGAGGGCGCGCCGGGCGCCGACGACGTCCTCGTGGTCACCTCGGACCGTGCGCTCCGCGAGCGCGTCGAGTCCCTCGGCGCCCGGACGCGCGGGGCGGGGTGGTTGCGGGAGATGCTCGACCGATGACCTCCCGTGATCACGACGTCGTCGTCTTCGGCGCCACCGGCTTCGTCGGTGCCCTGACCGCCGAGCACCTCGCCCTCCACGCGCCGGCCGGGACGCGCATCGCGCTCGCCGGGCGCTCCCGGGAGAAGGTCGAGCGCGTGCGCGACGGCCTGCCGGAGCGGGCGCGGGACTGGCCTGTGCTCGTCGCCGACAGCTCCGACGCCGCCTCGCTCGCCGCGATGGCGGGTGCCGCGCACGTCGTCGTCAGCACGGTCGGTCCGTACCTGCGCCACGGGCTGCCCGTCGTCGAGGCGTGCGCCCGCGCCGGGACGCACTACGCGGACCTCACCGGTGAGGTGCCCTTCGTCCGGGAGGCGATCGACCGCTACGACGACCTCGCGCGCTCCACGGGCGCCCGCCTCGTGCACGGCTGCGGGTACGACTCCGTGCCGTCCGACCTCGGCGTCCTCACGCTGCACCGCCAGGTGGCGGCCGACGGCGCCGGCGCCCTCGCCCAGGTCCTCACGGTCGCCCGGGCCCGCGGCGGGGTCAGCGGCGGGACGATCGCGTCGATGCGCGGGATCGTCGAGCTCGCCGCGAGCGACCCGGCCGCCCGGCGGCTGCTGGCGGACCCGTTCTCCCTGAGCCCGGACCGCGGCGCCGAGCCGGCGGTGCGCCAGCCGCCCGACGCCCCGGGGCCCGCGCGGCTCGCCGACGGCCGGTGGGTGGCCCCGTTCCCCATGGCGTCCGTGAACGCGCGCCTCGTGCGGCGCTCCAACGCGCTGCAGGGCTGGGCGTACGGGCGGGACCTGCGGTACGGGGAGGTCAGCGGCGTGGGCCGCGGCGCACGCGGGGCGGCCCGGGCGGTCGCGCTGACCGCCGGCCTGGGCCTGGGCGCGGCCGCGTTCGCCTTCCCGCCCCCCCGCGCCCTGCTGGACCGCGTCCTGCCCGGACCGGGCGAGGGCCCCGACGAGGAGACCCGCCGGACCGGCTGGTTCCGCATGGACCTGCGGGCCGTCACGACGACCGGGCAGCGGTACCACGCCGTCGCCGCCGGGCCGGGCGACCCCGGCTACGCCGCCACCGCGGTCATGCTCGGCGAGGCGGCCGTGGCCCTGGCGTACGACGGCGACGGGCTGCCGGACCGGGCGGGCTCGCTCACCCCGGCGACGGCGCTCGGTGACGCGCTCGTCGA
This sequence comes from uncultured Actinotalea sp., assembly GCF_946885855.1. The sequence goes on from NZ_CAMPHH010000198.1 coordinate 3,616, forward strand.
CCGGCTGCGCGCGGCCGGCCACACCTACGGGGCGACGCCCCGTTCGGCCGATCGACCAGGGCGGTAGCGTGATCACGACCTGCGACGACGGAGGGGGACCGATGAGCGAGCAGCCGGAGAGGTCGTTCAAGGCCATGTCCTGGCCCGGGACGGGCGGGAACGCGGGCAAACGCCGCCGTCGGCGTGGCGGCACCCGTGGGGGCGGTGAGCCGGAGGAACCGCGAGCGCGCCGCTCGGACGGCCCTGGAGATCGAGGCGCCGTCCCGAGCGGTCCTGCTCTCGGAGCTCCCGGGGACCGTGGCCCTGCAGCGCCGAGCCGCGGACGGGGACTGGGAGACGCTCTCCACGGAGCAGACCGACCGGACCGGGCGCACGCCCATCGAGCTGCCCTCGCAGGGCTCGCCCAGGGCTTTCCGCGTCGTGTTCTCCCCCAGGAACCCGAACATCACCTCCTGGGTCTCGCAGATCGTCGACGCCTGATCGTCGCGGCGCCGCACCGTCAGCGCGGCACCGCCCCTGCCGCGCCGTCGGACTCCTGACCCGGCTCGGCCACCGCTGCGGGGCTACGCAGCAGCACCTCGGCCGCATGGTCGGCCAGGGCCGTCCCGGCCGACCCGTAGAGGTGGAAGACGGCGTCCGCGCCGTGACGTCGCAGCTCCGCGACGTCGTCGTCGTAGCGCGCGACCGCGGCCACCCGGCCGGTGAAGCCCGCCGCCCGCAGGCGCGCCAGGGCGATGAGGTTCGCGTTGTGGAACGGCATGGCCAGGACCACGACCTGCACCTGGCCGGCGCGCGTGACCCGGCCCCAGAACTCCACGTCGGTCGCGTCGGCGCGCAGCACGTCGAAGCCCTCTGCGGTGAGCTCGACGACCCGGGCCGGGTCGTGCTCCACGCCGAGGACGGACAGGCCGAACGCGTCACGCAGGCGCAGGTACGTGGCGGCGCCGATGCGACCGAGGCCCAGCACGAGCGCGTCGGAGTGGCCGACGTCGACGAGGCGGTCGTCCGGGTGCAGCTCCAGCGTGCTGTGGTGCGGGAGCAGCCGGACCATCCGCGTCGCCAGCTCGACCCCCCGCCGGTTCACGAGCGCCGACACCACGAAGCTCAGGGCGACGGCGACGGCGATCACGACGAGCCAGCGCTCCTCCAGCAGCCCGACCTCGGACCCGACCGCGGCGACGATGATGCCGAACTCGGAGAAGTTGGCCAGCACGAGGGCGCTGAGGAACGCCGTCCGGCGGCGGAGCCGCATCGCCCACAGCAGCACGGCGAGGAAGGCCACCTGGAACGGCAGCACGGCCAGGAGGGCGACGGCCAGGAGCAGCTCGTGGAGCCCGGGCGTCCCGTGGAGGCCGATCTCGACGAAGAACCCGACGAGGAGGAGGTCCTTGAAGGTCAGCAGCGACCGGGACAGCTCGGAGGCGTTGCGGTGGCGGCCCAGGAGCGCGCCCATGACGAGGGCACCGAGCGCACCGTGCAGCCCGACCGCCTCGAACAGGCCCCAGCCCAGTCCCACCGCGACCGTGACCCCGAAGAGCGCGTGCAGCTCCCCGTGGCCGATCCGGTCCCAGATCCGGTGGAGCAGCCAGCCGGACGGGACGAGGAGCACCAGCGCGAACGCCCACGGGCTGGGGACCTCCCCGCCGGCCAGGGCCATGAAGGCGACGGCCGCCACGTCCTGGAGCACGAGGACGCCGATGGCGATCCGCCCGTACAGCGAGGTGGTGTCCGAGCGGTCCTCGAGCACCTTCACCACGAACACCGTCGAGGAGAACGACAGGGCGAAGCCCACCAGGGCGAGCGCTCCCCACGACCCCTCGCCCACGAGGGACGGCCCCACGACCGCCAGCAGCCCGAGGAACCCGAGCCCGACCGCGGTCGACAGGGCCATGTGCACACTGGTCGTCAGCCAGATCTCCCGCCGCAGCAGGGTGCGCACGTCGAACTTGAGGCCGATCGCGAAGAGCAGGAGGACGACGCCCAGCTCGGCGATCCGCTCCAGCCCCGCGGGTGACGGCGCGCCCACGGCGCCCAGCGCGAAGCCGGCGGCGAGGTAGCCCACCAGCGGCGGGAGCCGCACGGCGGTGGCGAGCAGCCCACCGACGACCGCAGCCGCGAGGTACAGGCCCAGCTCCACGTGGCCTCCTCCCGGCTCCCGACCATTGTCTTCCGTGATCACGCCTCTCCGGAACCGCCCGATGGGCCCGGTCGCCGTACGCTCCGAGGCGGTGGTGCCGGGGCGGGCGGTCCGCCCTCGGGGACCGAGCAGGAGGGGACCATGGCGAACGACGGGTGGACGGACGCGGAGCGGGCCGCGATGAAGGAGCGCGCCGCGGAGCTGCGCGCCGAGGGCGGCAAGGGCGGCGCGAAGAGGGCGGACGCCCTCCAGGCGCTGCTGGACAAGGTCGAGGAGATGTCCGGGACGGACCGGGTCGTCGCGGAGCGGCTGCACGCCGTCGTCACCGAGCACGCCCCGGACCTGCAGCCGAGGACCTGGTACGGCATGCCGGCCTACGCGAACGCGCAGGGCAAGGTCGTCGTGTTCTTCCAGCCGGCCGAGAAGTTCGACGCGCGCTACGCGACCATCGGCTTCCAGGACGAGGCGCGGCTCGACGACGGCGAGATGTGGCCGGTCACGTACGCGGTCGTCGCCTGGACCGACGCGGTGGAGGCGAAGGTCGTGGACCTCGTGCGCACGGCCGTCGGCTGAGCCCGGCGCAGGTCCCGACGGGCGTCGGGGCGGGTGCTGGGG
>NZ_CAMPHH010000199.1 GCF_946885855.1 uncultured Actinotalea sp.
GTCCCCGTCGGCGCGCTCCCCGTCGGCGCCGTCGCCGGCGGGCGCCTGCGGCTCGACGGGCAACGGCGTCACGACCGACTCCCGCGTGGGCGCCGGCTCCTCGGTCGGCACCGGTGCAACCGGTGCAGCTGAGGACGCCGTCCGGAGCGCCTCGACCTCCGCCCCGACCGCGCGGAGCGCGTCGTCCACCTCCCGGTAGCGGCGGACGGAGATCGCATCCGCCTCGACGGCCCGGTCCAGCTCCGCGCGGACCAGCTCCAGTCCCGTCGCCGCCGCGTCGAGGCGACCCTGCGCCGCGGCGGAGGTGACCGACCAGACCGCCTCCTGCAACCGCGCCCCGGCCTCCTCGGACAGATCGGCCGGCGGCCCGGCGCAGCCGCCCAGACCGAACACGCCCGCGACCAGCGCCACGACGACCAGCCGCGACCGGACGCCCCCCGCTCCCGTCGCCGGGTCCGATGACCGCCGTCCCCGCTGAGAGCTCGCCGTCACGGCGCCACGCTCCGCTGCAGGTCCTCGAGGGCCTCGCCGAGGGGGCCCTCCACCGCCGGGTACGTCGGTACCTCCGGCGTCCCCCGTCCGTCCGTGACCTGACCGATCGCCAGGGCCACCGCGGCGGAGAGGAGGACCGCCACCGCGCCGAGGACCAGCCACAGGCGCCGCCCCGCGGGGAGTGCGGGAGCCCTCCGGGCCGCCGACCGCCGCCGCGCGTGCGGCCGGACGAGCGGGATCGGCTGCGTGCGTCCGGGCTCGTCGCCGCTGGCGCCTCCGGCTGCGCCCGGCGCAGCGGACGCCCGGGCGGCAGACCCGGCCACGGCACCCGTCCCCTCCCCGGGGGCACGGCGGCCCGCGGGTCGCGGCGCCCGGGCGGGGTGCACGGGCGCAAGGCCACGCGGCGTCGCCGCGAGCGCGCCGGTGGGCAGGTCCATCGCCCCCGTCCGGTCCGGGTCCACCGCCGGCGGCGTGTCCGGACCGGCCTCCGCAGCGGGACCGCCCGGGCCGAGGAGGACGGCGCGCTCCCCCGCCGGCGACGGGCCGGCCAGGTCACCGAGGCGCCGCGCTGCCTCCACCATGGTCAACCGTGCGTCCGGCTCCCGCGCGGTCATGCCCGTGAGGAGGGCACGCCACGCCGGGCTCACGTCGTGCGGGACGGGCGGGTCGGTCGTCAGCCGGGCGGCGGCGACCTCGGCGACCGTGCCCGTGAAGGCCTTGCGCCCGGTGAGGCACTCCAGGAGCACCAGTCCGAGCGCGTAGACGTCCGTCGCCGGGCCGACCAGGCTGCCGGTCGCCTGCTCGGGGCTGAGGTACGTCGCGGTGCCCAGTGTCGTCCCGGTCATGGTCAGGCGGGCCCCGTCGGCGAAGCGCGCGATCCCGAAGTCGGCGAGCTTGACGATCGGCCCGGTGGTCAGCGCGGCGTCCGGGTCCTCACGGACCGCGGACTCGCGGTCGACGAGGAGGATGTTCGCCGGCTTGATGTCGCGGTGCACGACGTCCGCCGCGTGCACCGTCGCGATCGCCTCGGCGAGCTGACGGCCGATCCGGGCGCTGTGCACCGGCGTGAGGGGGCCCGTGCTCAGAAGGTCGGCGAGCGTGGGGCCGGGGACGAGCTCCATGACGATGTACGTCTGCTGGAGCGGGCCGCCCGCGTAGGCCGAGCCCGCGTCGTGGAGCGCGACCAGACCGGGGTGGTTCATGTGCGAGAGCACCCGGATCTCGGCCTGGTGCCGGAGCACCTCGTCCGAGTCGGGTGTGGGGGGGAAGAGCTTGACGGCCACGTCACGACCCAGCACCTCGTCGTGCGCGCGGTAGACCGTCGCCATCCCGCCCTGCCCGACGACGTCCTCGATGCGGTAGCGCCCGTCGAGGACGACCCCGTGGGCCACGTCGACAGGCCCTGGCGTCACATCCCTCTCCTTCGGTCCGCGCCGACCTCGTCCGGTCGACCCTGGCGGTCCCGGCCGTACCGGTGACCGGTCCGACGCTACGGCGCGCGCCGCACGGCCGCACCTCGAGCGCGGCCGTCCCAGGCGGCCCGGGCACGTCACAATGCGCTGTGGCCATCTACGCGATCGAGTACGAGTACGACCGGCGCGCCGACGTCGTCGAGGCGCACCGCCCGGCGCACCGGGCGTTCCTCCGCGGCCTCTTCGAGGAGGGTGTCGTGCTGGCGAGCGGGCCCCTGCGCGGCGGCGTCCGGCGCGAGGACGCGGACGGGGCGAGCGAGGGCGTCGCGCCCGCCGGCGCGCTCCTCCTCGTCCGCGCCGACTCCCCCGCGGCGGCACTGGCGCTGCTGGACGACGACCCCTTCCGGGGCGAGGGCCTGCTCGTGTCCCGCTCCGCGCGCGAGTGGTACCCCGTCGTGGGGCCGATCACCGCGGACTGACCGGGCCCACCGATCCGCGGCGAAGCGACCGGGGGGCGCCGTTCGAACCGGACGACCGGCACCTCGACCGGACCCCTGCCACCTCAGCCGTCGCCGCCGCCGTCCCGCCGGGCGCCGTCGGTCCGCGCGCCGTCGCCCCCGCTGCCGTCGCTTCCCGGGGCCTCCGGCCCGCCGAGCCGTCCCACGCGGGCCGAGTGCGTCAGCGGAGCGTCGGCGACGGGTGTGCCCACGTCGGCCGGGTCGACCCCCTCGTCGGCCAGCTCGCCCTGCTCCGCGACGGACTCCACGTCCGTCCGACGGCGTCGCGTCGCGAGCAGGCTCGCCACGGTGGCCACCGTGAGTGTGCCGAGGATGACGGTGAGGGACAGCCAGATCGGGATCTCCGGAGCCCACTCGACGTGCTCGCCGCCGTTGATGAAGGGCAGCTCGTTGGTGTGCAGCGCCTCCAGCACGAGCTTGACGCCGATGAACGCGAGGATCACGGCGAGACCCTGCGACAGGTAGACGAGGCGCTGCAGCAGCCCACCGAGGAGGAAGTAGAGCTGACGCAGGCCGAGCAGCGCGAAGGCGTTCGTCGTGAAGACGATGTACGGCTCCTTGGTCAGCCCGAAGATCGCGGGGATCGAGTCGAGCGCGAAGAGCACGTCCGTCGAGCCGATCGCGATCATCACGATGAGCATGGGCGTCGCGAGCCGACGCCCCGCCTGCCGGACGAACAGGCGGTCGCTGTGGTACTCGGTGGTGGACGGCAGCACACGGCGCACCAGGCGCAGCAGCCGGTTGTCCTTGAACTCGACCGGCGCGTCCTCCTCGTGCTTCTCCCGCGCGAGCTTGACCGCCGTGTACACGAGGAACGCGCCGAACAGGTAGAAGACCCAGGAGAACTGCGCGATCGCCGCGGCGCCCGCCCAGATGAACAGGCCCCTCAGGACGATCGCGATGGCCACGCCGACCAGGAGGACCTTCTGCTGGTAGGGGCGTGGGACGGCGAACCTCGTCATGATGATGAGGAAGACGAAGAGGTTGTCGACCGACAGGCTCTTCTCGGTGACGTACCCCGCGAAGTACTCACCGCCGTACGTCGTGCCCGCGACGGCCATCATCCCCAGGCCGAAGAGGATCGCCAGGGCGATGTAGACCGAGGACCAGATCGCCGACTCCCGGAACGTCGGCTCGTGCGGCGTCCGCACGTGCGCGAAGAAGTCGAAGACGACGAGGGCGAGGACGCCCCCCGCCGTGACGAGCCAGACCCACAGCGGGATGTCCACGAGACCTCCGGTACGACGGGAGCGGTACCGAAGGTCTCCCCCACCCGGCCCCCACGGACCGGGCCGGTGCACCGGGCCGACGATGGCGTCAGCCGTGATGACGATGCCACCGCGGCGGGGTACTCCCCTTCAACCGGCCGAGCATAGACCTCCCACCGGAACCCGGCGCGCCATCGGCGGGAGAGGTGCGAGATGGGAGGGACCGAGGGCCCGAGCCGCCGCGTCAGGCGGTGGCGGCCTGCATGTCACGCAGCTCCTTCTTCAGCCCGGAGATCTCGTCCCGGAGCCGGGCCGCGAGCTCGAACTGCAGCTCCGCGGCGGCGGCGTGCATCTGCTCCGACAGCTCCTGGATCAGCTCGGCGAGCTCGCCGGCCGGCACCGCCGCCATCCGCGCCCGCGGGCTGTCGACGTCACCCCCCACCCCGCCGGCCGGGACCGGCGCGCGGCCCTTCGCCCCCTTGCCCTTCCCGGTCCCCTTGCCCGGGTTGCGGTACCCGCCCTCGAGCAGCTCCGCCGTGTCGATGTCCTCGCGGGCGAGCATGTCCGTGACGTCGCTGATGCGCTTGCGCAGCGGGGTGGGGTCGATCCCGTGCTCCCGGTTGTACGCGACCTGCCTCTCCCGGCGCCGGTTCGTCTCCTCGATCGCCTGCGCCATCGAGGGCGTCACGGTGTCCGCGTACATGTGGACCTGCCCGGAGACGTTCCGAGCCGCGCGTCCGATCGTCTGGATGAGCGAGGTGCCGGACCGCAGGAAGCCCTCCTTGTCGGCGTCCAGGATGCTCACGAGCGACACCTCGGGGAGGTCCAGGCCCTCCCGCAGGAGGTTGATGCCGACGAGCACGTCGAAGACGCCCATCCGCAGCTCGCGGAGCAGCTCGACCCGTCGCAGGGTGTCGACCTCGGAGTGCAGGTATCGCACCCGCACGTCCTTCTCGAGGAGGTAGTCGGTGAGGTCCTCCGACATCTTCTTGGTCAGGGTGGTCACGAGGACCCGCTCGTCCCGCTCGACCCGGACGCGGATCTCCTCCAGGAGGTCGTCGATCTGCCCCTTCGTGGGCTTGACCACGATCTCGGGGTCGACGAGGCCGGTCGGACGGATGATCTGCTCCACGACGCCGTCGGACTGCGAGAGCTCGTACGCCCCGGGCGTCGCGGAGAGGTACACGGTCTGACCGATGCGCTCGACGAACTCCTCCCAGCGCAGCGGCCGGTTGTCCATCGCGCTCGGCAGCCGGAAGCCGTGCTCGACGAGGGCCCGCTTGCGGGACATGTCGCCCTCGTACATCGCGCCGATCTGCGGGACCGTGACGTGCGACTCGTCGATGACCAGCAGGAAGTCCTCGGGGAAGTAGTCCAGCAGCGTGTTCGGCGCCGTCCCGGGCCCGCGCCCGTCGATGTGCCGCGAGTAGTTCTCGATGCCGGCGCACGTGCCGACCTGACGCATCATCTCGATGTCGTACGTCGTCCTCATGCGCAGCCGCTGCGCCTCGAGCAGCTTGTTCTGCCGCTCGAGCTCGGCGAGCCGCTCCTCGAGCTCCGCCTCGATGCTCGCGATCGCCCGCTCCATGCGCTCGGGACCGGCGACGTAGTGCGACGCCGGGAAGACGAACGTCTCCTGCTCCTGGCGGATGACGTCGCCGGTGAGCGGGTGCAGCGTCTGGATCGACTCGATCTCGTCGCCGAACATCTCGATGCGCACCGCGAGCTCCTCGTACACCGGGATGATCTCCACGGTGTCCCCGCGCACCCGGAACGTGCCACGGGTGAACGCCATGTCGTTCCGCGCGTACTGCATCTGCACGAACCGGCGCAGGAGCTGGTCGCGGTCGATGACGTCGCCGACGGAGAGCCGGACCATCCGGTCCACGTACTCCTGGGGCGTGCCCAGGCCGTAGATGCAGGACACCGAGGCCACGACGACGACGTCGCGCCGCGTCAGCAGCGAGTTGGTCGCCGAGTGCCGCAGCCGCTCGACCTCCTCGTTGATCGAGGAGTCCTTCTCGATGTAGGTGTCCGTCTGCGCGATGTACGCCTCGGGCTGGTAGTAGTCGTAGTACGAGACGAAGTACTCGACGGCGTTGTGGGGCAGCAGCTCGCGGAACTCCGTGGCCAGCTGCGCCGCGAGGGTCTTGTTGTGCGCCATGACCAGCGTCGGTCGCTGCAGCTGCTCGACGAGCCACGCCGTCGTCGCCGACTTGCCGGTGCCCGTCGCACCGAGGAGGACGACGTCCTTCTCCCCCGCCCTGACGCGCTGGGTGAGCTGCGCGATCGCCTTGGGCTGGTCACCGGAGGGCTGGTACTCCGAGACCACCTCGAACGGGGCCACACGGCGTTGCAGGTCGGTCACGGGACGCATGGGACAACGGTACGTCGCACCACCGACACGGTCGCCGGGAGACGGGAGGACGGCCACAGGAGGACCGGCCCCACCCGGACACCCTCTGCGTTCGGGAAGGTCGGGGTCCGCTACGTCGTGGCGCGACACCCGGCGGGCGGTGCACCGCATGAGGGGGCGCAGCACCGTCGAAGTCGGGACTCAGGACCTACAGACGCAGCCGGTCGCGAGCACTGGCGTCCGGCTCAGTGTCAGGGTGCTGATACCGCGAGGGTTGCGGTGGTTGGGATC
>NZ_CAMPHH010000200.1 GCF_946885855.1 uncultured Actinotalea sp.
GCTCCTGGATGATCTTGCCGTTGCCGCGGACCGGGCCGTCGAGGCGCTGCAGGTTCGCGTTGACGACGAACGTGAGGTTGTCCAGGCCCTGCTGCGCGGCGAGCTGCAGCATCCCGCGGCTCTCCGGCTCGTCCATCTCGCCGTCGCCCAGGAACGCCCACACGCGCTGCTCGGCCGTGTCCTTGATCCCGCGGTTGTGCATGTAGCGGTTGACCCACGCCTGGTAGATCGCCGACGCCGGGCCCAGGCCCATCGAGACGGTCGGGAACTCCCAGAAGTCGGGCATGAGCCGCGGGTGCGGGTAGGAGGAGAGCCCGCCGCCCGGGATGGAGACCTCCTGGCGGAACGCGTCGAGCTGCTCCGGTGACAGGCGGCCCTCCAGGAAGGCGCGCGCGTAGATGCCGGGGGAGGCGTGGCCCTGGAAGAGGACCTGGTCCCCGCCCCCGGGGTGGTCCTTGCCGCGGAAGAAGTGGTTGAACCCGACCTCGTAGAGGGTCGCCACGGACGCGTAGGAGGAGATGTGCCCGCCGACGCTCACCTCCGGCCGCTGCGCGCGCGTCACCATGACGGCGGCGTTCCAGCGCATCCAGCTGCGGAAGCGGCGCTCGACCGCCTCGTCACCGGGGAAGTACGGCTCCTCGTGCACCCCGATCGTGTTGACGTACGGGGTGTTCAGGGACGTGGGGACGGCGACGTTGCGCTCGCGAGCCCGCCGCAGGAGGTTGAGCAGGACGTAGCGGGCGCGGGGGCCGCCCCGTTCGTCGACGAGCCCGTCGAAGGACTCGATCCACTCGCCGGTCTCCTCCGGGTCGATGTCCGGGACCTGGCTCAGCAGGCCGTTGATCAGCGGGCCCGTCGTGTCGCGTGCAGCCACCAGCACCCTCACCTCTCGTCCGCGCCACCGTGGTCGCGGCGGCGCTCGGGGTCGACCCGTGTCTGCCGGTGCGCGGTCGGCGCAGCGGCCGGGTCGAGGTCGTCCGACCATTGTGTTCCTCATGGCCGGGCAAAGTCACACCGGGGAACGCCCCGGACGCGTCCCAGCATGCCCGTTGTGGCGCTTGCCACACGCTCGGAGCATCCTGTGGGCTAGCGTGTGGCACCTGCGGGGAGACCCGCGTGGGCGCCTGCGCTGCAGGGACGTCTGACAGGGACGAAGGGAACGACTTCAGGTGGGTACGACCGCAGAGCCCTCGGTGGGCCACGGCGGCACGGGTGCGGCGAAGCTGGGCTTCACGGCCGGCCAGGTGGTGCAGGAGTGGGGCTACGGCGACGACGTCGACCAGGAGCTGCGCGCAGCGATCGAGGAGACGGTCGGTGGTGAGCTCGTCGACGAGGACTACGACGACGTCACCGACGCCGTGGTGCTGTGGTGGCGGGAGGACGACGGTGACCTCACCGACCTGACCGACGCGATGGTGGACGTGCGCGCCGCGCTCGACGACGGCGGCCTCATCTGGCTCTTCACGCCCAAGGCCGGCCGGCCTGGTCACGTCCCGCACTCGGAGGTCGAGGAGGCGGCGACCACCGCGGGCCTGCACGCCACGAGCACCCTGACGATCGCCCCCGAGTGGTCGGCGACGCGCCTCGGCACCCGCGGACGGGGTCGGTGAGCGGGCCGGTCCACCCGGCGCGCTCCGGCCTCGACGGTCCCGCGGCTCCCCGGCCGGGCGACGCCGCCCCGGACGTCACGCTCGTCGACACCCACGGCACCCCCGTCACGCTCACGGGCCTGCGGGGCGGTCCGGTGGCCGTCGTCTTCTACCCGTTCGCGTTCTCCCGGACCTGCACGGCCGAGCTGTGCGAGCTGCGGGACAACATGGAGGACTTCGAGGCCGCCGGCGTCCGGCTGCTGGCCGTCTCCTGCGACCCGGTCCCGACCCTCCGCGCGTGGACCGAGCAGGAGGGCTTCGGGTACGACCTGCTGTCCGACTTCTGGCCCCACGGGGCCGCAGCCCGGGCGTTCGGCGTCTTCGACGACGCCTCCGGGATGGCGGTCCGGGGGAGCTTCCTCCTCGACGCCGACGGTATCGTCCGCTGGAGCGTGGTGAACCCGCGCGGGATCGCCCGTGAGCTCGAGGACTACCGCGCCGCGCTCGCTGCGCTCTGAGGCGGTCCGCCAGCCCGCCGACGACGGCGTCCCCGACCGTCCCTGCTCTGCGGCGCCCCGGTAGGCTGTGCCGCCGTCGGGCCTGTAGCTCAGTTGGTCAGAGCGCCGCGCTTACACCGCGGAGGTCGTCGGTTCGAGACCGGCCGGGCCCACCAGCACCAGGCGGTCACACGTCGCGCGGGTGGTGCCCCGGCGGAATCTCGGGGACGATGAGCCCGGAGGAGGTTCCGATGCCTGACGACGATGCCGTAACCGTCGGCGAGAGCTCCGCGGAGCGCCCGCCGCCCGGGCCCTTCGCCGTCCTCCCGGAGCCGGTGCGACTCGAGGACACGGTGACCGGCCAGGACGTCAGCGCCGCGCCGGACCCTTACGCCGGCCGGGACACCGAGACGGAGTTCATGCTCCGCCACATGTGAGCCACCCGGCTCCGGCGCGATCCCCACCCGACCGGTCCGGTCCATGATCTCAATCCGGCCGGGAAGCGGACGACAGGACGTCCGTGGACCAGCCGCGAGCCGACGGCGCCCGGGGGGAGGCGGCCGACGACGACACTGCCGGGGCGCGGCGCGCCCTGACGCCACTGGAGGAGCACCGTCGTCGCCGGGCCCGTCCGCTCGCCGGCCTCTTCGCCGCCGGCGGGACGCTGTCCGCCGTCGTCGTCGCCCTGCCCGGCTGGTCCGACATGCGCGAGTTGCCGATCTTCCTGCTGGCGGTCCTGGCCGTCGCCGGGGGAGGTGTCCTGTGGTGCTGCGGGCACCGGTTCTCCACCATGGGCGTCTCCGCCTTCCTGGCGTTCGGGACGGCGATCATCGGCACGGCGCAGTACCTGTTCGGCGGCGGCGGGGCGAGCGCGTCGTACGCGATGCTCTACGTCTGGGTCGCGCTCTACGCGGCGATGACCTTCCGCGTGCACGTGGTCGCCCTCCACCTCGCGGCCACGGTCGCCGTCCACGCCGCCGTCCTCCTCCTCCTGGGTGACGACGCGTCGATCGTCTCCCGGCTGGCGCTCACCCTCGGCACGCAGATCGCCGCGGGCGTCGTCGTCGGTCGGATGGCCGCGCACCTGCGCGCCGTCGCCGGCGCCGACCCGCTCACCGGGCTGGCCAACCGCCGCAGCGCGGCACGGGCGCTGGCGCGCGCCACGCCCCCCGGACGGTCGGCGCGGGCGGTGCAGGTGGGCCGGGTCCTACGGGCACCGCGGGCCGTCGCGGTGGTCGTGCTGGACCTCAACGGCTTCAAGGCCGTCAACGACCGGCTCGGGCACGCGGCCGGCGACGAGCTCCTGGTCCGGGTGGCGCGCGCGTGGTCCGCCGCGGTGGAGCCCGGGTGGACGCTCGCCCGGACGGGCGGGGACGAGTTCCTCCTCGTCCTGCCGGAGGCCGCGACGACTTCCGTGGAGGAGGCGCTCCGCAGGCTGCGCGCGGCTGCGCCCGACGTCGCCTTCTCGGCCGGCTCGGCCCGCTGGGACGGGGCGGAAGACGTCGGCGAGCTGCTCGAGCGCGCCGACCGGGACCTCTACGCGGCGAAGGCGGCCGCCCGCGCGCCGCGCGTACCGTTCCTCCCGTGACCAGCGCGCACCCCGGCACCGTCCCGTCCTCCGACGACACACCCGACGACGCCCCCGGGGCCGCCCCGGATGACACCCTTGACGGCACCGCGTCCTCGACCCCCGACCTCGCCACCGTCGTGGCGCTCCTGGACCGGCGCTACCCGCCGTCGACGGCCGAGACGTGGGACGCCGTCGGCACGGTCTGCGGCGACCCGGACCAGCCGGTCCGCCGCGTGCTCCTGGCGGTGGACCCGACCCTCGACGTCGTCGACGAGGCGATCGAGTGGGGCGCGGACCTGCTCGTCACCCACCACCCCCTGCTCCTGCGCCCCGTGCACTCCGTGGCGGCCACGACCTTCAAGGGGGCCGTCGTCCACCGGCTGGTGCGGGCGGGATGCGCCCTGCACGTCGCGCACACGAACGCCGACGCCGCCCACGGCGGCGTCGCGGAGGCGCTGGCCGAGGTCGTCGGGCTCACGGACCTGGCGCCCCTCACCGCTCTGCCTGCGGAGCCGCTGGACAAGGTCGTGGTCCTCGTCCCCACGCCGGACGCGGAGCGCCTCGTCGACGCCCTCGCCGCCGCGGGTGCGGGCGCGCTGGGGGCGTACTCCCGCTGCGCCTGGACGACGACCGGGACGGGCACCTTCCTGCCGGGGGAAGCGGCGCGGCCGGCGATCGGACGGGCGGGCGAGGTGGCGCGCGTCGACGAGACCCGCGTGGAGATGGTCGCTCCGCGCCGGCTGCGGTCGCGGGTCGTCGCCGCCCTGCGGTCCGCGCACCCCTACGAGGAGCCGGCGTTCGACGTCCTGGAGCCCGCGTCGCTGCCGGGCAGCACCGGGATCGGGCGCGTCGGGACGCTGCCCGGCGACCTCACGCTCAGGGCGTTCGGGGAGCGGGTGGCCGCGGCGCTGCCCGCGACCGAGCAGGGCGTGCGGCTCGCGGGCGACCTGGACGCCGTGGTGCGCCGCGTCGCCGTCGTGGGCGGGTCGGGGGACTCGCTCTTCGACGCCGTGCGGGCCAGCGGCGTGGACGCGTACCTCACCGCCGACCTGCGGCACCACCCCGCCTCCGAGCTGCGCGAGCGCGCCGTGTTCGAGGCGGCCCGCCGCGGGGACGACCTCGCCCGGCCGTTCCTCGTGGACGTGGCCCACTTCGCCAGCGAGTGGCCGTGGCTGCGTCGGGCGGCCGCGCAGCTCGAGGCGGACGCGTCGGCGGCGGGCACTACGGTGGAGACCCGGGTGAGCACGCTGCGGACGGACCCCTGGACGGCCCGCATCGCCTCGCCCGACCACCGCTGAGCCCGCCTGACCGCTGAGCCGCGAGGAGATCGCCCGTGACCACTGCCCCCGTCGCCGACCAGCAGCGGCTGCTGGAGGTGCAGGCGCTCGACACGCGCCTGGCCCAGCTGGCCCACCAGCGCGCGAACCACCCGCTGCGCGCGCAGCTCGCCGAGCTGCAGACCCGGCTGGACGACGTCGAGACGGCCCACGTCACGTCGCGCACCGCGCTCGGGGACCTGCGCCGGGAGCTGGCCAAGGCGGAGCAGGACGTGGAGCAGGTGCGGACCCGCGCGGCCCGCGACCAGGCTCGGATGGAGTCCGGCAGCGCAAGCGTCAAGGACGTCCAGGCCCTCAGCAGTGAGCTGGAGAACCTCGCGCGGCGCCAGGAGGCGCTGGAGGAGGTCGAGCTGGAGGTCATGGAGCGCCTCGAGGCGCACGAGACGGCGCTGGCCGGGCTGACGAGCGCCCGCGACGAGCTGCTGGCCCAGCGCGACGCGCTGGCGGCGGACCTCGAGCGGGAGGTCGCGGCCATCGAGGAGCAGGGGCGCGCCGTGCAGGCCGACCGCGCCGGCCGGGTCGAGGGACTCGACGCCGGCCTGGTCACGCTCTACGACCGGCTGCGCGGCCAACTCGGCGGGCTCGCCGTCGCGCTGCTGCGCGGCCGGACGTGCGAGGGGTGCCGGCTCGAGCTCAACCCCTCCGACGTCGCGCGGATCACGGCGGCGCCGCCGGAGCAGGTCGCGCGCTGCGAGGAGTGCGGTCGGATCCTCGTGCGGCAGGCGGACACCGCCCGATGACGGCCCGTCGGCTCCTCGTCGAGGCCGACGGCGGGTCGCGCGGGAACCCTGGTCCCGCCGGGTACGGCGCGCTGGTGCGCGACGCGGTGACGGGAGCGCTCCTCGCCGAGCGGGCAGGTCCCCTCGGTGTGGCGACGAACAACGTCGCCGAGTACGAGGGCCTGGTCGCGGGGCTGGAGGCGGCGCGGGCGATCGACCCGGACGCGTCGGTCGAGGTGCGGATGGACTCCAAGCTCGTCGTGGAGCAGATGTCCGGGCGGTGGCAGATCAAGCACGAGGACATGCGCCGGCTGGCGGCCCGCGCGCGTGCCGTCCTCCCCGCCGAGCAGGTCACCTACACCTGGGTGCCCCGTGCGGCGAACTTCGCCGCGGACGCGCTCGCGAACGAGGCCATGGACCTGCGGGAGGACGTGCGGCGCGACCACCCGGACGACGACGCCGCGACCGGCGGGGCGCAGGCCCCCACCCGCGCGCGCGCGGCCGGGTACACAGGACCCCAATA
>NZ_CAMPHH010000201.1 GCF_946885855.1 uncultured Actinotalea sp.
CGGCTTCCACGCGCCGACGCTGAGCTTCCCGGTCGCCGGCACGCTCATGGTCGAGCCCACCGAGAGCGAGGACCTGGGCGAGCTCGACCGGTTCTGCGAGGCGATGATCAGCATTCGCGAGGAGATCGCCCGGGTCGAGGCGGGGGAGTGGGAGCTCGCGCGGTCGCCGCTGCGCAACGCCCCGCACACCGCGGCCGCCGTCGTCGCCGAGGGCTGGGACCTGCCCTACAGCCGCGAGGTCGCCGCGTTCCCCGTCCCGGGACTCCGTGGCGCGAAGTACTGGCCACCGGTGCGTCGGATCGACCAGGCTGCAGGGGACCGCAACCTGGTGTGCGCCTGCCCGCCGATCGAGGAGTACGTGTGAGCGACGAGAAGCCGGCGACCGACGACGACGGCGCCGCGACCGAGGCCCTGCGCCTCACCCCGCTCGACGCCGAGCACCGCGCCCTCGGCGCGACGATGACCGGCTTCGCGGGCTGGTCGATGCCGCTGCGGTACACGTCCGACCTCGCCGAGCACCAGGCGGTCCGCACCGCCGCCGGCCTGTTCGACCTGTCCCACATGGGTCAGATCAGCGTCACCGGTCCGGAGGCGGGGCGCGCCCTGGACCTCGCGCTCGTGGGGAACATCAGCGGCCTCGCCGTCGGCCGCGCGCGGTACACGATGATCTGCCAGCCCGACGGCGGGATCATCGACGACCTCATCGTCTACCGCACCGGCGAGGAGGAGTTCCTCGTCGTCGCGAACGCCTCGAACGCGACGGCCGTCACCGCCGAGCTCCAGCAGCGCTGCACCGAGCACGGCGTCGACGGCACGGTGGGCACGGGCGCGGAGGACCCGGCCGGACCGGAGGCGACGACGACGGCGCTCGTCGCCGTCCAGGGCCCGGCGGCGGAGGGGATCCTGGCGGGCCTCGTCGCCGAGGGCGACCGGGACGCCGTCGTCGGCCTGAAGTACTACGCGTGCACGCGCGCGCGGTTCGCCGTCGACGGCGGGACGGTCGAGGCGCTCGTCGCCCGCACCGGGTACACCGGCGAGGACGGGTTCGAGCTCTACGTCGCCGCGGCCGACGCGGTGACCCTGTGGCGCTCGCTGCTCGAGGCGGGCCGCCCCGCCGGGCTCGTCCCCGCCGGCCTCGCGTGCCGGGACTCCCTGCGCCTGGAGGCCGGGATGCCGCTGTACGGCAACGAGCTGGACCGCACGACGACGCCGCACGACGCGGGCCTGGGCCGCGTGGTCAGGCTCGACAAGACCGACGACGACGGCGCGCCGCTGCCCTTCGTGGGGCGGGCGGCGCTCGCGGCGCGGGCCGGCTCGGAGCCGTCCCGGGTGCTGGTGGGCCTGCAGGGTCTGGGCCGCCGGGCGGCCCGCCACGGGTACGAGGTGCGGCTGGGCGATCTCCGCGTCGGGGAGGTCACCTCCGGCGGCCCGTCACCCACCCTTAGCTACCCGATCGCGATGGCGTACGTGACCCCGGAGGTCAGCGCCGTCGGCACCGAGCTCGCCGTCGACGTGCGGGGGCGGGCCGAGCCCGTGCGCGTGGTGGCCCTGCCCTTCTACCGTCGGACCTGACCGCACCCACCGGCTGCCCTGAGCCGCCGGCCCGAGTCGACAGGACCGACCCGACCCGACCCGCCGAACCCCGACGGGTGGACCACCGCACCGAGCGCACTGGAGCCGACGTGACCGACGCGATCCCCACCGACCTGCAGTACACCGCCGAGCACGAGTGGGTCGCCCAGGGCGCCCCGGTGACCGTCGGCATCACGCGGCACGCCGCCGACGCGCTGGGCGACCTCGTCTACGTCGAGCTGCCCGAGGTGGGCGCCGAGGTCAGCGGCGGCACCGTGTGCGGCGAGGTCGAGTCGACCAAGTCCGTCTCGGAGATCTTCTCGCCCGTCACGGGCACGATCGCCGAGGTGAACCAGGCCGTCGTCGACGACCCGTCGCTGGTCAACTCCGACCCGTACGGGGCCGGGTGGTTGTTCAAGGTCGAGGTGTCGGACGCGGGCTCCCTCCTGTCGGCCGGGGAGTACGCGGCCCTCGTCGAGGCCTGAGGGACCGGGCGAGGCGGACCGGGTCGGTTGCCCGCGGGGTCGGGCGCCCACTGACGCTGCTCCGTCCGGGTGAACGTCCCCGACGGCGTCGCCGGGCCGCTCCACGCGCCTGACCTGCGGTTTCGCTCCTCTTCCACGATCACTTAGCGGCCTACGGCGGCCTCCGCAATGCCTCTGCGCCGATGTCGGGGGTGAAAACCGCGTCATACCCGCGCCCGTGCGTGCTCTCACCCGGTGTCACACCCCAGCACGCACGGTGCACGGACGCACCGTGGCCCCCCAGGAGGTCACCATGTCGATGCAGACCGAGGTCCCGACGCAGCGGTTCGGCGAGCCCCTCACCCGGCGCGAGCGCGTCATCCTCTCGAACCTCGACGAGGACGTGACGCTCGAGGAGATCGCCAGCAAGCTCTTCGTCACGCGCAACACCGTCAAGTCGCAGGTCCGCAGCGTCTACAAGAAGCTCGGCGTCTCGACCCGGGCCGACGCCGTCGCCTGCGCCCGCGCGTTCGGCCTGCGCTGACCTGTCCCTCCCGCGGTACACCTGCCCGGCGGCGTCCGGGCGGGTGAGGGGCGGCCGGGTCGGCCGCCCCGGGGGACGTCGGCGGGCGTGCGACGGGTACTGTCGACGTCACGTGGTCGTCCCCCACGGGCCGGTGCGGGCCCGGCGTCCAGAAGCAGGTGAGCGTGGATCGTCCGGCCGTGACGCCCCCGGCGGACGAGCACTGGGCGCCCGAGCGCATCGTGCTGGCACGGCGTCAGCTGGAGCACGCCGGCGTGCTCCTCGTCGAGCGGGACCAGTACGGCCAGGTGCTCACCCAGGCCCCCCTGGAGGGGATGGCCGCCGTGGAGCACCGCTACCCGGCGTGGGCGCGCGGGCCCTTCGGGCGGATCGAGCCGGAGCGCCGTCTGCCCGCACGTCCTGGGGTCTTCGCGCTGGTGCAGGCGGGCGTCGTGCGCTATGTCGCCGGTTCCGACCACCTCGCCCGGACGTTCTCCACTCGCGGCCTGGGCGAGATCAGCCGCCGCGACGCGCAGCGCAGCGCGTCCGAGGAAGCGTGCCGGCTCAACCGGCTCGTGGTCGCGGAGGCGGTCGCCGGGAGGCTCGTGGACCTGTACGTCCTCGTCCTGCCCCGGGCACGCGTGCTGGGCGGGTTCGGCCGATCCGGCCCGGCGGAGGACCCGCACGCGCTCGCGGCCGAGATCACGGCCCACCAGCGCGGCGCCTGGCACCTGCCGGCCTGAGGCCCCGGCGCGCGGGCCGCTCGACGCCGGGCTCGCTCGACGCGCGATGGGTGCTACGCGGGATCACCTCTGACGGCCTTCCCACCGCCACTCACGGCGCGGACGGCACGCCGTCCGGCCTGCGAGAATCGGCACATGTCCGAGCCGGCCCGCCCCGTCGTGGTGGTCGCGGCCGCGCTCGTGGACGACCTTCGCGCCCCGAGCCGCCTGCTCGCGGCGCGGCGCATCCGGCCGCGGCACCTCGCCGGTCGGTGGGAGTTCCCCGGCGGGAAGGTGGACCCGGGCGAGACGCCCGAGGAAGCGCTCCACCGGGAGCTCGTCGAGGAGCTGGGCGTGCGGGTGGAGCTCGGAGACGAGCTGGTCGCCGCGCAACCCGGGGGATGGCGGATCTCGCCACGGCACGTCATGCGGCTGTGGCGCGCCGTCGTCGTCGAGGGCACGCCCGAGCCCCTCGTCGAGCACGACGCCGTGCGCTGGCTGGAACCGGGGGCCTGGCTCGACGTGCCGTGGCTGGACGGCGACGTGCCGATCGTCGAGGCGCTCGCCGCGAGCGTGGGCGTGGCGGGCGACAGGAGCCGGTGATGGTCAAGGACCCGATCAGGCGCCACGAGCAGGCCGTCGGCGAGGACGCGGTCCTCGCGCGGACCGGTCGTCGGCGCGAGGAGTGGTTCGGGCTGCTCGACGAGACCGGAGCGACGGGGTGGACGCACGCGGCCATCGCCCGGTGGCTCGGCGACGAGCACGGCGTCGACGCGTGGTGGTGCCAGTCGCTCACCGTGGGCTACGAGCAGGCGCGCGGGATGCGGGCGCCGGGGCAGCGGCCCGACGGGACGTTCGAGGCGAGCGCCAGTGCGACGCTCCCGATCGGCCTCGACGCGGCGTGGGAGTGGTGCGCGGACCCGGGACGCCGTGCTACGTGGCTCGACGAGCGGGTGGACGTCCGCGGGGAGACGCTGCACAAGACGATCCGGCTGACCCTCGGTACGGGTCAGCGCGTCCTGATCAGCACCACTGCCCTCCCGGCCGGCAAGGCGGGACCGCGCACCCGCCTCGCCGTGACCCACCGTGGCCTCGCGTCCGCCGACGAGGTCGGTCCGTGCAAGGAGCAGTGGGCCGCCCGCCTCGGTCGGCTCAAGGGGCTGGCGACGGACTGACGGCCCGGTCAGGGGTCCGGGCCCCCCGACGCGCTGCCCCCGGATCGCCCTCCACGCCGACCGTCGAGGTCACGACCGGGCAGCCTGCGAGGTGGTCGTCGACCAGCCCGCAGGCCTGCATCGCGGCGTAGGCGGTCGTCGGCCCGACGAAGCGGAAGCCGTTCACCTTGAGCGCCTTGGCCAGGGCGCGGGACTCCGCCGTCGTCGCCGGGACCTCGGCGTACGTCTGCGCCCGGGGCTCGGAGACCCGGTGCTCCGGCGCGTGCTCCCACATCAGGTCGGTGAGCGTGCGACCGGCGTCCCAGAGGCCCAGCACCGCCCGGGCGTTGGCGATGCTCGCCTCGACCTTGGCCCGGTTCCGGATGATCCCGGCGTCGGCGAGGAGGCGCGCGACGTCGTCGTCGTCGAACCGGGCCACGCGTTCGGGGTCGAAGCCCGCGAACGCCTCCCGGAACGCCGGGCGCTTGCGCAGGACGGTGATCCACGCGAGCCCGGACTGGAACGCCTCCAGGCAGAGTCGCTCGTACAGCGCCTGGTCACCGCGCACGGGCACGCCCCACTCGGTGTCGTGGTAGGCCTCGTAGAGGGGGTCGCCGTCGCCGAAGCAGCGGCCGGTCGGTGAGGTCGGCATGGTCCGAGTCTGCTCCACGGCGACGACACCGGGTCCCGCCCGGACCGCACCGCCGGTGGAGGGCGGCGACGCCGCCGTGCCTGGGGACGACGGCCTCGCCCGAGCGCCTGACGACGACCAGGTCGCGGTGTCGAACGCCCGGACCGGTCAGCGCAGGACGACGAACGGCTCCCGGCCCGCGGCCGTCGTCACCGCCACCACGGCCCGTCCGTACCGTTCGATCGTGCGTGTCCCTTCGGGCAGCCGGGTGTCCCAGAGCCGGCCGCCGGACGCGAGGTCGAACGCCGTCAGCGTCGCCCGTCCGTCGCGCACCCCCGAGAGGGCGAGCCGCAACCCGTCGGTGAGTGTCGGGGACGTCGCGCCGTCGACGTCGGAGGGGAGCTCGGTCTCCCAGCGGGTCTCACCGGTGCGGACGTCCACGGCCACGAGACGGTTTCGCTCCGAGAGCACGAGGCGGCCGTCGAGCTGGACGCGGGCGCGGCCCTCCAGCGGCCGCTCCCAGAGCTCCTCCCCGGTCCTCACGTCGACGCCGACGACCGCACCGTCGCGGCGCAGGAGGACGACCCGCTCGTCGTCGCCGACCACCTCCACGTCGAGCGGACGGCCGGCCAGGTCCGCCGTCCGGGTGCCGTCCGGGGCGACCCAGACGGCGGTGTCGGTCCCCGTCCACACGCCCGCGCCGTGCTCCGCGCGCAGGAGGAGGGGGAGCCGCTCCGGTGCCGGGCCCGTCGTCGGCTCCCGCTCCAGCCGGTGCAGCTCCTCGCCCTGCGCGTCGAGGAGCACGGTGCCGGCGTGCCGCCGGACCGCGATGAGCTCCCCGGCCGCCAGGACCTGAAGAACGCCGTTCGACTCCGCCTCGGGGCGCGGGAGCGGGGCCGCCCACAGGATCGCGTCGGTGGCGAGGTCGTAGCGGACCAGCGTCCGGGCGCCGGCGTCGTCGGTCGCGACGCGGAGGAGGTCGCCGTCCGCCACCCCGGCGTTCCCCGTCATGAGCGCCTCCGCCACGGCCTGGGGCGCCGGGTCCACCGCGCCGGACGCCGCGTCCACGAGGCGCCAGGCGAAGACGGGGCTGCCGAACTCGTCC
>NZ_CAMPHH010000202.1 GCF_946885855.1 uncultured Actinotalea sp.
ATCTCTCTGTGTCTAGTGGGATCGTAGATGTGTTTAAGAGACCGGCGAGGTGGCGGGTGGGGAGGGCGGCGCCTCGGTGGCGGACGCCCGGTGGTGGACGTCGGGTCGCCGCGACGAGGGACCGGTCCGGCGGCGGCGCGGGCTGACGGACCGCTCGCGGGGCGCCTGCGCCCCGGCGCACGGCGGTCCGTGGGCGGAGGCTCAGGCCGCCCGCACCCGGCCGCCGACGGCGAGCCCGGCCACCGCGAAGGCGCCCGCGACCGCGAAGGCCGTGACGAACGCCGTCGTCGCGTCCCGCGCCAGGAGGAGCACGAAGAGCGGCCCGCTCACCGCGAGCACGACCGCGATCGTCAGGGACTCCATCACCTGGAGGGCGGAGGAGTTCGCCCCCTGCTGCGCGGGCGGCGAGAGCCGCAGCGTCAGCACGGACAGCGTCGGGTACGTCAGGCCCATCCCGAGGCCCGCGAGGGACCAGCCCGCGATGCTCGCCGCCACGGGGACGGCCGGCAGCACGGCGGCGGCCGCCACGGCCGTGCCGACGGCGATCGTCGCGGCGCCCGCGCGCACCACGCGACCGGCGTCCCAGGCGTCGTGACGGCCGCGCAGCCACGACCCGGCGGACCACGCGAGGGCGGCGCCGGTGAGCGCGAGGCCGGCCTGCGCCGGACGCAGCCCCCGCACGGACGTGAGCAGGAGCGGCAGGTAGACCTCTGCGGCGAAGAACGCCGCACCCAGGAGCCCCCGGACGAGGACGACGGTGGGCAGCCCGCGAGCCGCCCGCAGGGTGCCGGGCGGGACGAGGCCGGGCAGGGTGAGGCCGACGGCGACCGCACCGACCGCCAGCCCGGACGCCCGCACGGCGTCGTCCTGCTGGCCGGCCCAGTGCAGCAGCAGGGCGCCACTGCCGGCGACCACGGCGAGCAGGAGCGGCGGCCGACGACGTCGCGCCGGCGCCGGCGGGGTGGTGCCGACCGCTTCCGGGGCGTCCGAGGCGTCCGGTGCGTCCGCGGTCGGTCCTGGAGCCGGCCGACGACCCGCCGGCGTGGTGGACGAGCCCAGCGTCCGCAGCGTCGGGCGGACGGCCAGCACGGCGGGCAGCGCGAGCACGGGGACCGCCAGGAAGACCCATCGCCACCCGAGGCTCTCCGCGACGACGCCGGCCAGCGCCGGCCCGACGACGGACGGCAGCACCCATGCCGCGGCGAACGCGGCGAAGACCCGCGGCCGCAGCTCGTCCGGGTACACCCGCGCGACGACGACGTAGACGGCCACGATGAGCATCCCCGCGCCGAGCCCCTGCAGCACGCGCCCGGCCACGACGGTCGCCATCGAGCCCGCCGTGCCGGCGACGACCAGGCCGGCGGCGAAGACGCCCACGCCGGTCAGCAGGGGGCGCGCAGGGCCGACCCGGTCCGTCCAGAGCCCGCCGCCGACCATGCCGACGACGCCCGTCGCGACCGGACCTGCGAAGGCCATGGCGTAGAGCGACAGACCGCCGAGCTCGGCGGCGACGATGGGCATGGCCGTGGTCACCGCCAGCGCCTCGAACGCGGCGAGCGTGATGAGGGCGACCATGCCGAGCGTGACGGTGCGGTAGGGGCCGCCCAGCAGCGGGCTGCGTGTCCTCGGGGTCGCGTGGGGCGTCGTCGTCGGGCCCGCGGTCATGGGTTCCTCCTGGGTCGGCCCAGGGTGCGCCCGGCCGGCGCTCGGGGACAAGCGATATCCCGCATGACCTGCGTCACCGTTACGGTCGGGACGACACCCGACGTACCGAGGAGCCGCCGTGCCGACCGACCCCGCCGGACCGCCCGGAGCTGCCGTTCCCGTGCCGGGTCGGCCGGCCCGCCCGGATCAGCCGGATCCGCCCGACCTGAGCGTCGACCCGGCCGGCGACGTCCCGCCGTTCGAGCAGGTGCGCCGCCAGGTCGCCGAGCAGGCCGCGTCCGGCGCGCTGCCGCCCGGGCAGCGGCTCCCGACGGTGCGGGCGCTCGCCGAGCAGCTCGGGCTGGCGGTCAACACCGTTGCGCGGGCCTACCGCGAGCTCGAGCAGGACGGCGTCGTCGTCACCCGGGGGCGCAGCGGGACGTTCGTCGCGGTGCGCGGGGAGGACCGGGAGCGGGAGGGCCAGGTCGCGGCCCGCGAGTACGTCCGGCGCACGCGCGAGCTCGGTATCACGTCCGCCGACGCCGTACGGCTCGTCCGCGAGGCGGCGCGGTAGCCCGCGGACGAGAGGGGCACCGGCGCGGCCCCGGAGCGCGACTCAGTCGCGCGCGTAGCGGCGCACGAACGCGGCGACGACCTCCGTCGGGTGCTCGACCACCGCGACGCTGATGCGGGCGACCACCTCGGCGAGCTCGTCGGCCGGGAAGTACCCCGCGTGCCGGTACACCTCGACCCGCTCGACGATGCCCGGCACGTCGAGCTCCGGGTGGAACTGGGTCGCGTAGAGGTTCTCCCGCAGCCGGAAGGCCTGGACGGGACAGGTCGCGGAGGTCGCGAGGACGACGGCGCCCGGCGGCGGCACCGTCAGGGCCTCCTTGTGCCCGACGAACGCGTGGAACCGCGGCGGCAGCGCCCCGAGGACCGGGTCGGCCGTGCCCGCCGCGGTGAGGCGCACCTCGACGGCGCCGACCTCCTCGCCGTAGGTGCGGTCGACGACGCCGCCCTGGTGCACCCCGAGCGTGCCGATGCCGTAGCAGGCACCGAGGAACGGCACGTCCCGCGCGACGACCTCGTCGAGCAGCCCGGCGAGCTCCGCCTCGACGCGGCGCTGCACGGCCGACTTGGTCTCCTCCGGGTCGCTCGTGCAGAACGGGCTGCCGCCGACGACGACGCCCGAGTAGTCGTCGAGGTCCAGGTCCGGCAGGGGACCGGCCTCGAGCCGGACGCGGTGCAGCTGGTCCTCCGCGAGCCGGCCGAAGCGGCGGAAGGCCGCGTACTCGCCGTCGGCGGCGTCGTCCTCGGCGCGGGTCGCCAGCAGCAGGAACGGCTTCACGCACGGAGCGTAACCGCGGGCCGCGGCCGTGCGGGGGCGTTCTGCGGGCGGGCCGAGCGGCGGGGGCTGGTGCTCCGGCGGCAGGTGGGCTAGTCTCGGGCGCGAAGTTGCAGTGCTTGACGTCTTGACGCGCCGAGGCCCTTGCTGCCGAGGCGCTTTTCTCTTTTCGGGAGAGCGGACGCACGAACACCGCGATGACGGGACTCGAAGGACGGGTCCGGCACGTACTCCTGAAGGAGAGCATCATGGCTACTGGCATCGTGAAGTGGTTCAACGCCGAGAAGGGCTTCGGCTTCATCGCCCCCGACGACGGCTCGGCCGACGTCTTCGCCCACTACTCGGCGATCAACTCGAGCGGCTACCGCTCGCTCGAGGAGAACCAGCGCGTCGAGTTCGAGGTCAACCAGGGCCCCAAGGGCCCGCAGGCCGCGAACGTCGTTCCGCTCTGATCTGACACCCGCCGGGCCGCCGGCGCGGGACGGGCACCACACCCGCCGCGCGGCAACGGCCCCTCCGGTGACCAGGAGCCCCCGTCCGGACGGACGGGGGCTCCTGTGCGTCCGGGTGCCGGTCGGGGCACCTGCCGCCCGGCGCCCGCCTCAGGGGCGGACGCGCGCGCGCTTCACCGCGTACATCGCGGCGTCGGCATCCGCGAGCACCTCGCGCGCCGTCTGCCCGCGCCCGGCGACGGCGCGGCCGACGCTCGTGCGGACGCGGACCGTGCGCCCCTCGATCCGCATCGGCTCCGCCACGGCCGCGGAGATCCGCTCCGCCGCGTCCCCGCGGCCGGCGTCGCGCGGCCGCTCGCTGAGCACCACGAACTCGTCGCCGCCCACGCGGGCCACGACGTCCTGCTCCCGGACCGTGTCGAGGAGGCGGTGGGCGATCTCCTGCAGCACCAGGTCGCCGAAGGCGTGGCCGTGCGTGTCGTTGAGCGGCTTGAACTCGTCCAGGTCGAGGAAGTGCACGACGACGGCCTGGCCCGTGCGGTCCTGCCGGTCGAGCGCGCCCTGCAGCAGCTCGTCGAGGTAGCGGCGGTTCGCCAGCCCGGTCAGCGGGTCGCGGAAGGCCGACTGCTCGAGGTCCTCCTGGAAGCGGCGCACCTCCGTGACGTCGCGCGCGATGCCCTGGACACCGTCGCGCAGCTGGACGACCTGCAGCTCGAGCACCGCGACGCCGTCGTCGGCGCACCGCACGCGCAGGTCGAAGCGCTCGGGGAAGCCCTCGCCCGCGAGCGCGCGCCCGACCAGCGCGCGACCGTCGGCGTCCAGGATCGACAGGAGGTGGGTCGCGTCGTCGCCGAAGTCCTCCGGCGACCAGCCTGTGACGGTCGCGATCGACGGGCTCATGTAGCCCACGTGCGGGTGCGGCTCCAGCGCCGCCCGGAAGACGACGTCGGTCGACAGGTCCGCGAGGGCGCGGAAGCGGCGCTCGTTCTCGGCAAGGCGCTGCTCGGCGGCCAGCTGCTCGGTGACGTCCCGTCCGACGGCGAGGACCTCGTCCCCCTCGGGGGAGGGCAGGTACCGGTCCGTCCACTGGATCCACCGCTGCTGCTCCTGGGTGGCGGGCCGGACGGCGACGTCGTCGAGCACCGGGGTGGCCGGTCCGAGCCGGTCGAGCTGGTGGCGCAGCCCCTCGAGCTCCTCGGGCAGCAGCAGCTGGTCCAGCCGCGCTCCGACGAGCTCCTCGGGGGCACGGTCCCACTGCGCGGACCAGGCGCGGTTGCAGTAGCGGACCGTGAGGTCCTCGACGCGGTAGCGGACGACGCGGTCGGGCAGGAGGTCGAGTGTCTCCACGAGCGCGCTGGCACGCAGGGTGCTCATCGGCGACCTCCCGTCCGCGCCCCCGCGCCCGTCCGTCACGGGCCGCCCGCCGCCCGCCGGCGACCGTCCCCCCGATCATCGGCAGCCGCAGGGCCGCTGTGAAGCCAGCACAGCGGGCGTGACCGAATCGTCACCCGGGTGCACCACCCCCTCCGGGAGGGTCCGCACATCCGGAGCGCGTCGCCCGCAAGACCGGGGCGTCGCGCGACACAGTGGGGGTAGGCGTCCCCGTGCCCGGGGACGTCACGGACGACGGGAGCCCACCGTGCCCGACGCTCAGCAGTCCGCACCACCCGTGTGGGACGCGTGGTTCGAGGACCTGTTCCGCGCCCACGCGACGGCGCTGCACCGCTACTTCGCGCGCCGCGCACCCGCCGACGACGTCCAGGACCTCACCGCCGAGGTGCTGACGACCGCCTGGCGCCGCCGTGAGGACGTCCCTGCCGGCGCCGAGCTGCCGTGGTTGTACCGGACGGCCGGCTACGTGCTGGCCAACCACCGCCGCAAGGCCCGCCCGGTGCCGGTGGAGGTCGTGCCGGACGACGTCGACGACGCCGACCCGGCACACCTCGCGCTCGCCGACGAGCAGGTCCGCGTGGCGCTGGCGGCGCTCTCGCCGCGCGACCGGCGGGTCCTGCTCCTGCACGCCTGGGAGGGACTGGGCGGCGCCGAGCTCGCCCAGGTGCTGGGGATCGGCCGGGGCGGTGCCGACGCGGCGCTGTCCCGTGCCCGCGCGCGGCTGCGGGAGGCGTGGGCGGTGACCGACGGACCGGGCGGTCAGGACGCGCACGGGGGAGCGAGTCCGCGCGACGCGCACAGCGGTTCGAGCGCCCGGCACGCGCACGGCGGCGACGGCGACCGCGACGGTGCAAGCGCCGGGCCCGCCGCGACACAGACGAGGTGAGCCGGTCCACGCCGGCCGACCCGCAGGACCCGCAGGGACTCGACCCGCAGGAGGTCACCGTGAACGAGAGCACGAGCCACGGCCACGAGCCCGGGCGGCCCTCCGGCGTGCCCGACGACGCCGAGGACCTCCTCGCGCGCCTGCGCTCGGCCGACCCGGCGTCGTCGTCGGCGCCGGATCTTGAGGGGCTGCGGGCGCAGGTGCGGGCGCGGCTCGCCGACGGTGCCGCAGGTGCTACCGGTCCCGACGGCCGCGCGCCCGGTCTCGTCGTGTCCGAGGAGGACGTCGACGTGGTGGACGGGCGTGGCCGCGCCGTGCCCGTCGACGAGCTGGCGCAGCGGCGCCGCCGGACCGGCTGGCCCCTGCGGGTGGCCGCGGTCGCGGCCGGCGCGCTCGTCGTCGGCGGCGGGGGCGGCTACGCGATCGGGGCCGCCGGGGGCGGCG
>NZ_CAMPHH010000203.1 GCF_946885855.1 uncultured Actinotalea sp.
CGTCGCCTTCGTCGGCAGTCGGGAGGTCCTCGACCCCGGCGTCGTCCACGCCCTCCGACGCGTCGCCGTCGATGGCGGGAGCCCCGGCGCCGGCCGCGCCGTCCCCCCACGCCTCGACCGGCGCTTCGGGGCCGGCGCTCGCGGGTGCGGCGGCGGGCAGCGACCACCCCGTCGCCGGCGGCTCCTGCGCCGAGGTCTGCTCGTCCAGGTCGACGAGCATCGCGGTCGCGTCGTCGACGATCTCCGCGTCGTCGGTGTGGACGCCGTGCAGCAGCCAGCGCGCCAGCGCCAGCTCCCCGGCCAGCAGCGCCCGGTCCGCGAGGTGCCGGTCGCGCAGCTCGGTGCGGTGGAGGTTGTACGCCTCGAGGATCGGGTCGACCGCCTCCTGCGGCGCTGCCACGAGCAGCCAGGCGAGGTCGTCCGCGGGGTCGGCGACCTTCGTCTCCGACCAGCCGAGCACCGCCGTGAGCCGGTCCCCGCGGCACAGCACGTGCTCGGTGGACAGGTCACCGTGGACCACGGTCGGCTGGAACCGCCACATCGCCACGTCCTCGAGCGCCCGCTCCCAGCGCCGCAGCAGCCCACCGGGCACGCGGCCGGTGCGGGCGGCCTCGTCGACCTCCGACAGGCGGCGCTGCCGGTACGCCTCGGCCTCGTAGGCGGGCAGGCCGGCGTCCTCGACCGTCGACACGGGCAGCTGGTGCAGCGCGGCGATCGCGCGACCGACGTCGGCGGCCAGCCCCGGGCCCGGACCCAGGCGGTCCAGCTCCAGCGGCCGCCCCGGCAGCAGCGGATGGACCATGGCCCGCCCGCCCTCGGGCAGGTGCACGAACCCGGCCGGGCGCGGCACCTCGAACGTCAGGCGTCCGGCGTCGACGTGCCCGACCAGGGCGCGCAGCAGCGCCGCCTCCGCCTCGAGCGCGGCGCCCGCCGCCGGGGTGCGCGGTGCGCGCACCACCCACCGGCGTCCGTCCGCCCCGAGCACCACCGCCGCGTCGACGTCGCCGCCCGTGCCCCCGACGGCGCGGACGTCGAACGCGTCGAGACCGGGCACGGCGACCGTCGCCAGGGCGGCGAGGGCGAGGGGGGAGCGCGGCACGCGCCCACGCTACCCGCGTGGCCGCTGAGCGACCGTCGGGACACACGCCGCCCCGGGCGTACCGTGACCCGGTGGACTGGACGAAGCTGCCGCTGTCCCGCGCGACGGTCGATCGCGCCGCCCACCGCCGCGCTGCCGCGGGCACGCTCGCGGACGCGTGGTCGGACCCCCGCGCGCAGGTGCTGCTGCTGCACGAGGGCCGGCTCGCCGTCGTCCGCGACGACGACGGCGTCCGGCTCGACCTCCGGTCACCCGCGGACCTGCCGGGCCTGGCACCCGACCGCACCCCCGACGCCGTCCTGCGCCTGTTCCTCGGCGACGACGGCGCCGCGGCGTACCACGCGGTCGTCCTGCCGGACACGACCTGGGCCGGCGCGGCCACGGTCGACATCGAGGGCGTGGTGACGTCGGCCGACGACCTGGTGGGCCGGCTCACCTGGGCGACCCTGCGCGACGTCGGGCACACCCTGGGCGACCGGGACGCCGGGCTCGCCGCGACCGCCGTCGGCCTGGCCGCCTGGCACGACCGGCACCCCCGGTGCGCCCGCTGCGGGGCGCGGACGGAGCCGAACCTCTCGGGATGGACGCGCCGCTGCACGGAGGACGGCAGCGAGCACTACCCGCGCACCGACCCGGCCGTGATCATGGCGGTGCTCGACGCGGAGGACCGCATCCTCCTCGGGCACGCCCCGCACTGGCCCGCGCGGCGGTTCTCCACGCTCGCGGGCTACGTCGAGCCGGGGGAGTCCCTCGAGGGGGCGGTCCGCCGCGAGGTGGCGGAGGAGGTGGGCGTCGTCGTCGGCGAGGTGTCCTACCGCGGGAGCCAGCCGTGGCCGTTCCCGGCGTCCCTGATGCTCGCGTTCGTGGCGCGCGCCACGACGACCGACCTGCGCCTGGACCAGGAGGAGATCACCGACGCTCGGTGGTTCACCCGCGAGGAGCTGGTCGCCGCGGTCGGCGCGGGTGAGGTGCTCCTGCCCATGCGCACCTCGGTGGCGCGGGCGCTCATCGAGGACTGGCTCGGCCACCCGGTCGACGGCGACGGGACGGCGCCCGCCGCCCGCTGAGGCGTGCGCACCCGGGGGGCCGGCCGGCGGCCCCCCGGGCGGCGTGGGTCAGGACAGACGGGCGCGGACCTCGGCCAGCGACGGGTTGGTCGCGGCGGAGCCGTCCGGGAAGAGGAGGGTCGGCACCGTCTGGTTGCCACCGTTGACCTGCTCGACGAACGCGGCGGCGTCCGGCTGCTCCTCGATGTTCACCTCGGTGTAGGCGATGCCGGCCTCGTCCATCTGCGACTTGAGGCGGCGGCAGTAGCCGCACCACGTGGTCGAGAACATCGTCACGGTGCCGGTCTCGGGGAGGGTCGTCGTCACGTCGTGGTCCCTTTCTCGGGGGCGAAGGCTGGCGTCACGGTAACGACGACGGCGCCCCGGTGCTTCCCGGCCGCGCGTCCCGACGCCCGACCGGCGGTCCCCAGGGCAGAGGGACGCGAGCGTTCGGTGTCGGTGGCTCCTGCGAGACTCGTGCCGATGTCCGCCGACGCCCTCCTCGACGCCCTCGACCCCGACCAGCGGGCCGTGGCGCTCGCGCTCACCGGTCCCGTGTGCGTGCTCGCCGGCGCGGGCACGGGCAAGACGCGCGCGATCACCCACCGCATCGCCTACGGCGTCCGCACGGGCACCTACGCGCCGACGAACG
Organism: uncultured Actinotalea sp.; assembly: GCF_946885855.1. Next base: position 2,798 of record NZ_CAMPHH010000203.1, read on the forward strand.
TCCTGGCGGTGACCTTCACCGCGCGGGCGGCGGGGGAGATGCGCACCCGGCTGAGGGACCTCGGGGTCGTCGGGGTCCAGGCGCGGACGTTCCACGCCGCGGCCCTGCGCCAGCTCGGGTTCTTCTGGCCGCAGGTCGTCGGCGGGCCCGTGCCGCGGCTCGTCGAGCACAAGGCGCGGCTCGTGGCCGAGGCCGCCGCCGGGATCGGGCTGTCGGTCGACCGCCTCGGCGTGCGGGACCTGGCCTCGGAGATCGAGTGGGCCAAGGTGAGCCTCGTCCCGTCCGACGACTACGTCGCCGCCGCCGCGGCGGCGGACCGGCCACCGCCCGCCGGGTTCGACGCCGCGAGCGTCGCGCGCCTCCTCACCGCCTACGAGGAGACCAAGACGGACCGGGGCGTCATCGACTTCGAGGACGTCCTGCTCGTCCTGGCCGGGATCCTGCAGTCGCGGCGGGACGTGGCCGAGCAGGTGCGCCGGCAGTACCGGCACTTCGTCGTCGACGAGTACCAGGACGTGTCCCCGCTGCAGCAGCACCTGCTCGACCAGTGGCTGGGCGACCGCCACGAGGTCTGCGTGGTCGGCGACCCGAGCCAGACGATCTACTCCTTCACCGGTGCCACCCCGTACCACCTGCTCACGTTCACCCAGCGCCACCCCGGCGCCCAGGTGGTGCGCCTCGTCCGCGACTACCGCTCCACCCCGCAGGTCGTGGACCTCGCCAACCGCACGCTCCGCGCGGCGGGCCGGGACCAGATCGGGGGCCTCGAGCTCGTCGCGCAGCGCCCGCCCGGGCCCGCCGTCGGCCTCACCGCGTACGACGACGACGAGGCGGAGGCCGCCGGGGTCGCCGCGCGGATCGGCCGCCTGATCCGTGCGGGGACGCCCGCGCGGGAGGTCGCCGTGCTCTACCGCACCAACGCGCAGTCGGAGGCGTTCGAGCAGGCGCTCGCCGACGCCGGCATCGGGTACCTCGTGCGGGGCGGTGAGCGCTTCTTCTCGCGCAAGGAGGTCCGGGACGCGATCGTCCTGCTTCGCGGGGCAGCCCGGTCCACGGCCGACGAGCCGGTGGGGGAGGCGGTCCGCCACGTCCTCGCCACGGCCGGCTGGTCCGCCGAGCCCCCGGCGCCGCGCGGCGCGCTGCGCGAGCGCTGGGACTCCCTCCAGGCCCTGGTCGCGCTGGCCGACGAGGTGGGTGGCCGGGACGCCGCCACCCTGGCCGACCTCGTGGCCGAGCTCGACGAGCGCGCCGCCGCCCAGCACGCCCCGGCCGTCGACGGCGTGACCCTCGCCTCCCTGCACGCGGCGAAGGGCCTGGAGTGGGACGCCGTCTTCCTCGCCGGCCTGAGCGAGGGGCTGCTGCCCATCTCGCTCGCGGAGACGGACGCGGCGGTCGCCGAGGAGCGCCGTCTGCTCTACGTCGGCATCACCCGCGCGCGGGAGCACCTGGAGCTGTCCTGGGCCCGGGCGCGCAACCCCGGCGGGCGCGCGAGCCGGACGCGGACCCGGTTCCTCGCGCGGATCTTCCCTGATGCCGACGGTCCGGGCCGGCGGCGCGCCTCCGCCGCCCGGTCCGAGCGGCCGCCGGACCGGGCGGACGCCGACCCGGTGCTGCTCCAGGCGCTGCAGGAGTGGCGGCGCGAGGTCGCCCTCGAGACCCACAAGCCGGCCTGGACCGTGCTCACCGACGCGTGCCTCGCGGACGTCGCGGCGCTGCGGCCCACCTCGACGACGGAGCTCGCGCGGGTGCGCGGGATCGGGCCGGCGAAGATCGACCGGTTCGGCCCGTCGCTGCTCGCGATCGTGAAGCGGCACCGGGGCGCGGGAGCGGCCGTCGAGACCGCCGGCTCATGATCACATCTGTGCTGGTCAGCGTGCCGCGTTCACCCGTACGGAGCAGTCGTCGAAGTTCCTCGTTTAATCGCTTGTGCCGCTCGTCACGGCGGTCCTAAGGTTTCACCCGACCTTGCAGGAGAGGTCCGGCCGAGGAGGCCGGGTCCGGATCGAGAGGAGGTGGGCAGTGATGGAGAAGCAGATCGCGATGACCGGTCGGTACGTCGACGTTCGCATCGCGCCCACCACCGCCCCGATCCAGGGGACGGGTGTGCCCGGCGCCGGACGCGATGCGTCCCGCCTCCGCGGCCTTGCCGGCGGCACCAGCCGCTTCGGCTCCCCGATCGTCACCACCGACTCCGTACCGAGGGCTCACCGGGTCTGACCGACCCGAGCAGCACAGGCCGCGGAGTCCACTCGGGACCCGCGGCCTTCGTCTTCCCACCCCAGGGGTGGTCACGGAGGTCCGCCGTCCCGGCGAACCAGCTGACCATCTCCACACCCGGGAGGACCTCGTGCGGCTCACGACGCTGCTCGACACGCTGAACCAGGGCGGATCCGGCCCCTGGCCCACCCCGATGCCCACCGCCACCGAGGCGGACACCTTCGACCAGCTGGTCGCGACCCTCATCCCCTGCCGGGAGCACGACGCCGAGCTCTGGTTCGCCGAGTCCACGGCGGACGTGGAGCTCGCGAAGTCCCTGTGCCAGGAGTGCCCGCTGCGCGAGGGCTGCCTGGCCGGCGCCGTCGAGCGCCAGGAGCCGTGGGGTGTCTGGGGTGGCGAGGTCTTCGTCGGTGGTGTCGTCGTCCCGCGCAAGCGCGGCCGCGGCCGGCCGCGCAAGGACGAGTCCGCCCCGGCCGCGTGACCGCCCCGAGGACCCCCGACCGTCGTCGACGGTCGGGGGTCCTCCTGCGTGCGGCCACGGCCGCCGCCGCACCGGTGGAACCGGCCGTGGCACCGACTCACCGCGGGGCGGCGGGGAGCCCCGTGCAGCCGCAGTCGGGGTGGGTGGCCCACGTCATCGGCCGGGGCAGGACCTCGGGCACGCGGACCTCCCAGGCGGTGCCCGTGCGAGCCGTGGCGCGCCCGTCCAGGTGCGCCAGGCACTGGGCGACGGCGAGACCGGCACCGACGGCAGCGAGCGTCACCTCCTCGGCGCCGATGACCGGTGCGCTCGTGGCGACCAGCTGTGCCGCGACGGCGGGCCAGCGCTCGTCCCGGTCGCTGCGGTGCAGCTCGACTTCCGTGCCCGGTCTCAGCGTGTTGCGATCGACGATGGCAAGGGTGAGGTACGTGAGCGGGTGCACCTCGATCCCCGAGTTGCGGGGACCTCCAACTCATCACGAGTTTCGAGCGGCGCGCCGGCTCCCGGTCCGCAGCGGTTGCACGGGCATCTCCATCGCCGAAGCCCGAGGCAGGGGCTTCGGGCGTCGCCGCGGACTTGGCTGGGGGTACCGCGTGCGGCGCAACATCGGCCGTGGCCTGGCTAGGTGGAGGGGCGCTCGCTGCAGGCGGGGCCGGCATCGCAGGCGGGAC
>NZ_CAMPHH010000204.1 GCF_946885855.1 uncultured Actinotalea sp.
GCGGCCCGACGGCCGGCACGGGGACCCGGAGCTCGCGGGGCGCTCGGGCCGCGAGCACCCCCGCGGCCAGGCCGGCCAGTGCCGGCGCGACCATCTGCACCGGGCCGATCCGCCCGGGCGCACCGTCGAGCTGGACGGCGAGGGACTCCACCGCGACCCAGGCGAGGAAGACGGCGGTCCACACGGCGCACCCGAGCAGGGACCGGCGCAGCGCGGTCCACACCGCGGCGCTGCACGCCGCGGCCCCGATCGCGACCGGCAGGAGGACGGTCATCGCCGCCATGCCGAGGACGAAGCCCGTCCGCGACCCGAAGCCGTCCGGCTCGCCGCTCGGGCCCCAGTGGGTCGCGATGACGGCCGCCAGACGGTCGTCCCACAGCGCGTTCGCCCCGAGCACGATCGCCCCGGCCAGGAGCGGCACGCCCACCGCGACCGCGGTCGCGCGCCGGTCGAGACCGGGGGCCCGACCCGCGTCGGCGGGCTGTCGGGACTCGGGGGCGGGGGCAGGCACGGGAGCGACCCTCCTCAGGGCGTGGTCACGATCAACCTACCCAGGGGACCCCACCGTCTCGCTACGCTCGTCGAGGGCGGGCCGGCCATCCGGCGCACGCCCGGCAGCCACCGGCGACAGGGGGACTCGTGACCGGACCCGCGACGGGGACGACGTCGTCCGCCGCGCCGCCGGTCGCCCGGCACCGTCCCTGGTCGACGCTCCTGCTCGCCGTCTGCGTGACGCAGGTCGCGACGGCGGTCGCGGGCGGCACCGTCCTCATGGTGGTCCGCGACGCGGCCTTCGGCACAGCCACCGCGGCGGCGATGGTCTCCGCCGCGGTCCCGGCCGGGATGGCGGTGTGGGTCTGGATCGGCCGGCAGCGGGCCGACGCGGACCGTCCGCGGACGCTGCGCACCGCCGCGCTCACGGGGTTCGTCCTGGCCACCCTCACCGCGATCGTCGAGCTGGTGTCGCTCGCGGGGGTGCTCGCCGGCGTGACGACCCTCGACTCCGGCTTCGGCCTGGCGAGCCTCCTGCTGACCGTCGCGCTCGGGGCCCTGTCCGCACGGACGGCCTCGGCCACCGCGGTCTGACCGGGGGACGGCACCCGCGACGGGTGCGAGGACCAGCCTCGACACCCCCGACCAACATCGTTCCGGTCGTGACCGGACCGGAGGGAGCCGCGCAGGCTCGCCACGACCCAGTCGCAGGGGATCCGCATGACCGAGGACACGAGCCGGACCGCCACGAGCGCCGCGACCGCCACGACCGGGGTGCCTCACCGTCCGTGGTCCACGTCCCTGCTCGCGGTCCATCTCGCGCAGACCGTCCTCGTCCTGGTCGGCGGGGTGGTGCGGACCGTGGCGGAGGGGACGTCCGTCGTGACCGGCACCGCGGCGACGACGGTCGCGGCCGCGCTCCCGGCAGGGATGGCCCTCTGGGTCGCCGTCGGCCGTCGACGCGCCGACGCGGGACGACCACGGGCCCTCCGCGACGCCGCCGTCGTGGGCTTCACCGTCGCCGCGATCTTCGCGATCGTCCAGGTGGCGTCGCTCGCCGGGGTGATCGCCGGGCTGACGGTCCTCGAGGTGGTCCACGGAGTCGTGCTCCTCGCCGTCACGATCACCGTCGCGGGGTTCGCGCTGCGCACGGCGTCGGCCGCCACCGCCTGACGGACCGACCGGCGGGACGACCGCGGCGCCGACCTGACGGGGACGGCGACCGTGGCGACGTCCCCGCGCGGGGCGCGGGCTCTCCTCCCCGGTCCTGGCCGGGCGTCCCGTCAGACCCGGCCGGCGTCGGTCAGCGGCCCTCTGCCGCCGCCCGCTCCTGGAGGCGCTGCTCCTCCGCGCGGACCTCCTTGAACACCCGCCGCTCCCGCAGCAGCCACGCCGGCGGGTCCGCCTGGAGCGCCTCGATCTCGGCCGTCGTGAGCGGCTGGGTGACGCCGGCGCGGGCGAGACCGCTCGTCGACACGCGCAGCCGGGCCGCCACCACCTGGCGCGGGTGGGGGCCGTTCCTGCGCAGCTCGGCGAGCCACGGCGGGGGGTCCTGCTGGAGCGCCGCGAGCTCCTCGCGCGTGACGGTCGACTGCTGGAACTCCTCCGGGGCGGCCGGGAGGTAGATCTCGAGCTTGGCCGCCGCGGTCGAGGCCTTCATGGACTGGGGCTGGCGCTCGCGCTTCGCGGGGGTGTCGGTCACCGCGCCAGGATACGGGCGGGCCGCGCGGGCCGGTCCCGGTAGCGTGGCCGCAGCCGCTGCCAGGACGAGTCAGGAGGAGGTGCGATGGACCCCACGGGCGCCGCACCGCCCGCCGACGACGCCGCGCCCGGGCCCGGCGCGTTCCGGCTGCTCCTCGTCCCCGGGACGACGCCCGGTCGCTGGGTCCGCACCTGGCAGGACCGGCGCCCCGGGACGCCGCTGGAGCTCGTCCACGCGACGGCGCAGGACCAGCTCGTCGCGTTGCGCGAGGGCCGCGCCGACGTCGGCCTCGTCCGCCTCGCGGAGCGGCCCGCGGACCTCAGCGCCATCCCGCTCTACACGGAGGCGAGCGTCGTCGTCGTCCCGAAGGGCCACCTCGTGACCGCCGCGGAGGAGGTCGCGGCGGCCGACCTCGCCGACGAGACGCTCCTCGTCCCCGCCGACGACGTCCTGGGCTGGGCGGACCTGCCCGGCGAGCCGTCCCTGCTGCCGCCGCCGGCGACCACCGAGGAGGCCGTCGAGCTCGTCGCCGCGGGCGTCGGCGTGCTCGTCGTGCCCCAGTCCCTCGCGCGGCTGCACCACCGCAAGGACCTGGCCTACCGCCCCGTCACCGACGCCCCGACGTCGACCGTCCACCTCGCCTGGCCGACGGACCGCACGACCCCCGAGGTCGAGGCGTTCGTCGGGATCGTGCGCGGCCGGACGGCGAACAGCTCCCGCGAGCCCGCCCCGGACGCGCCGACGGCGCGCCCCGCCTCCGACGGGGGGCACGGGGGACGCCGGGACGCTGCGGCGGGTCGCGGGAGCGGGTCCTCCGCCGGCCGGCGGCCCGGAGGGCCCCGCCGTGGCGGTCCGCGCCGCGGTTCCACCGGGGGACGCGGCCGCCGCTGACGCACCCGGGCCAGGATTCGTATGACGTTTCGACGTCAGCACGGCTAGGATGCGGCGCATGACCCACAGCGCAACCGAGTCCCCGACGGCGGCCGGCGCGGCCACCCAGGGCGCCGTCGCCCTGCAGCACACCGCCGGGACGCAGGCCACCAGCGCGGAGATCGTCGCGCAGGCCCACCACCTCACCGGCCAGGCGACGCTCGACGACGCCGGGCTCGCCCGCTACCTCCGGGGCCTGCCCGGCGTGGACAAGGTCGGCGCCGACGGCCGTGCGCAGATGCTCGGTTCGCGCTCCATCAAGACCACTGCGAAGGCGTGGGCGCTGGACCAGACCATCCGGATGATCGACCTCACGACGCTCGAGGGGGCCGACACCCCGGGCAAGGTCGCGTCGCTCGCTGCCAAGGCGAGGAACCCCGACCCGAACGACCCGGACTGCCCCCGCGTGGCCGCCGTCTGCGTCTACGGGGACCTCGTGCCCCACGCGAAGGCGGCACTGGAGGGCACCGGCATCCACATCGCCGCGGTCGCGACGGCATTCCCGTCCGGACGGGCGAGCCGCGAGGTGCGGCTCCTGGACACCCGCGAGGCCGTCGCGAACGGCGCCGACGAGATCGACATGGTGATCGACCGCGGCGCCTTCCTGTCCGGGCGTTACTCGGCCGTGTTCGAGGACGTCCTCGCCGTGCGGGAGGCCTGCGGCACCGGGCCGGACCGCGCGCACCTCAAGGTCATCCTGGAGACCGGCGAGCTGGCGACCTACGACAACGTCCGCCGCGCCTCGTGGCTCGCGATGCTCGCCGGCGCCGACTTCATCAAGACCTCGACCGGCAAGGTCTCCCCCGCCGCGACGCTGCCCGTGACGATCGTCATGCTCGAGGCGGTGCGCGACTACCACCGCGCGACCGGCGTGCACATCGGCGTCAAGCCCGCCGGCGGCATCTCGACCTCGAAGGACGCGATGAAGTACCTCGTCGCCGTCAACGAGACCGTCGGCGAGGACTGGCTCAACCCCGACCTCTTCCGGTTCGGGGCGTCGTCACTGCTCAACGACGTGCTCATGCAGCGCCACAAGCTGCGCACCGGCGTCTACTCGGGTCCCGACTACATCTCGGTGGGCTGATGTCACGCGCCCACCGCGTCGCGCGCGAGCTCGAGCGCCGGGTCCTGGACGGCACCTACCCGCCCGGCTCGCAGCTGCCGACCGAGCCCGACCTGTGCGTGGAGTTCGGCGTGAGCCGGACGACCGTCCGCGCCGCCGTCGGCACGCTGCAGGACCGCGGTCTGGTGAGCCGGGAGCAGGGTCGTGGCACCTTCGTGCGTTCCGCCGACCACGTCGACCTCACGATGTTCCTCGACGCGAACCTCTCCATGACGGCCGTCATCCGTGCGGCGGGTCACGACCCCGGCACGACCGGGGTCACCGTGGCCGAGGAGGTGCCGGCCGGCCCGGTCGCGGATGCCCTCGGGCTGCCGCCCGGCGCGCCGTGCCGCGTGCTGCGGCGCATCCGCACGGCCGACGGCGTCCCGTCGTTCGAGAGCGCGGACCACCTCGTCCCTCACCCGGACCTGCCCACGGAGCCCGGGGCGTACACCGGCTCGGTCTACGAGCTGCTGCGCACGACCTACGGCCGCCCGGTGGCGACGGGGATCGCCCGGGTCGAGGCCGTCACGCCGAGCCCGGAGACGTCGGTGCGGCTCGGCATGGACGCGGGCCAGCCGGTCCTGCGGCTGAGCCAGGTCCACACCCTCGACGACGGCCGCCCCGTCATGTACTCCGTCATCCACCTGCGCAGCGACGTCGTCCACCTCTACGTCGAGCGCGGACTCGACCTGCTGACCGCCGACGCCGCGTCCCCCCTCGACCACCCCGGGCTCGCCACGGCGCCCGAGCCCGACCTGACACCGCACCGCTGAGGACCCTGAGGACCACCATGAGCATCTTCGAGTACGCCCCGGCGCCCGAGTCGCGCGCCGTCGTCGACATCGCCTCCTCCTACGGCCTGTTCATCGACGGGGAGTTCGCCGACGCCGCGGACGGCGCGGTCCTCAAGACCGTCAACCCGGCCACGGAGGAGGTCCTGGCGGAGGTCGCCGTCGGCGGAGAGGCCGACGTCGACCGCGCCGTCCGCGCCGCCCGACGCGCCCACCAGAAGGTGTGGGGGCCGATGCCGGGCTCGGAGCGGGCCAAGTACCTCTTCCGCATCGCGCGGCTCCTCGCCGAGCGGTCGCGGGAGTTCGCCGTGCTGGAGACCCTCGACAACGGCAAGCCGATCCGCGAGTCGCGCGACGTCGACGTGCCCACCGCGGCCGCGCACTTCTTCTACTACGCAGGCTGGGCCGACAAGCTCGAGCACGCCGGCCTCGGTCGGGACCCGCGCCCGCACGGCGTCGCCGCCCAGGTCATCCCGTGGAACTTCCCGCTGCTCATGCTCGCGTGGAAGGTCGCACCGGCGCTGGCAGCGGGTAACACCGTCGTCCTCAAGCCGGCGGAGACGACGCCGCTGAGCGCGCTGCTGTTCGCCGACCTGCTCCGGCAGGCGGAGCTGCCGGCGGGTGTCGTCAACATCGTCACCGGTGCCCGGGAGACCGGGTCCCTCGTCGTCAACCACCCCGACGTCGACAAGATCGCCTTCACCGGGTCCACCCCGGTCGGCAAGCGCATCGCCCGCGAGGTCGCCGGCTCCCGCAAGAGCCTCACCCTCGAGCTGGGCGGCAAGGCCGCGAACATCGTCTTCGACGACGCCCCGGTCGACCAGGCGATCGAGGGGATCGTCAACGGGATCTTCTTCAACCAGGGCCAGGTGTGCTGCGCCGGCTCCCGGCTGCTCGTCCAGGAGACCGTCGCCGAGGAGGTCGTCGAGCGGCTCAAGGCGCGCCTGTCGACCCTGCGCGTCGGGGACCCCATGGACAAGAACACCGACGTCGGCGCCGTGAACTCGGCCCAGCAGCTGGAGCGGATCACCCGGATCACGGACACCGGGGCGGTCGAGGGCGCGACCCGCTGGAGCGCCCCGTGCGAGCTGCCGGACCGCGGCTACTGGTTCGCCCCGACCGTCTTCACCGACGTCAGCACCG
>NZ_CAMPHH010000205.1 GCF_946885855.1 uncultured Actinotalea sp.
AGGACACGCCGTTCGGCCCGCGTCACGGGCGGGACGACGACGACGCGGCCTCCGCCGCGGCCCAGGCCGCGCTCCTGCTCGACGCGCTCCCCGCCGTCGAGGGACCGTGGGGCTCGGGCCGCCTGCTCACCTCACGGCTGCTCACCGTCCTGGTCACCGACGACGGCCGGGTGCTCGTGGGCGCCGTCGACCGGGCGACGCTCGAGGCCGCCGCCGCGGCGCCCGGGCCCACCGGGTGAGCGCCCCCGCGGTCGAGTCCCCCACCTTGCCGGCGCCGGCAGCGGACCTGGCGCTCGCGACGCGCGGCCTGAGCAAGCGATTCCGGTCGGGCCAGCTCGCCGTCGACGGGGTGGATCTCGCGGTGCCGCACGGCGCCGTCTACGGCTTCCTCGGCCCCAACGGCTCGGGGAAGACGACGACGATCCGCATGCTGCTCGGGCTCATGCAGCCGACCGCCGGCGACCGGTTCCTGCTCGGTCACGCGATGCCCGACCACGCAGCGACGGTCCTGCCACGCGTCGGCGCCCTGGTCGAGGGCCCCGCGTTCCACCCCTACCTCTCGGCGGTCGAGAACCTGCGCCGCCTCGATGCCGCGGACCGCACCACCGACCCGCGCACGCTCGAGCAGCGCCTGGACGCCGCGCTGGACCGCGTCGGGCTGGCGGCGGCCGCCGGCAAGCGGTTCCGGCACTACTCGCTCGGCATGCGCCAGCGCCTCGGCCTCGCCGCGGCGCTGCTGCGCCCGAGGGACCTGCTCGTGCTCGACGAGCCGACCAACGGCCTGGACCCCCAGGGCACCCGCGAGGTCCGGACCCTGCTGCTGGACCTGGCGGCGTCCGGCGCGACCGTCCTGCTCTCGACGCACCTGCTGTCCGAGGTGGAGCAGATCTGCACCCACGTCGGGGTCATGCACCGCGGTCGACTCGTCGCGCAGGACGCGCTGCCCGCGCTGCGGGCTCGGAGCGCCGCCGTCGTCGCCGTCCGGTCCGGCGACCCGGCCGCGGCCGCGCGGGTGCTGGACCGGCTCGGGCTGGCCGCCGTCGCGCTCGATGCGGATGCCGTGACCGCCACGCTGGGCTCCGCCGTGCCGGAGGACGTCGTCGTCGCGCTGGTGCAGGCGGGCGTGCCCGTCCGCGGCTTCGAGGTGCGGAGCGCCGACCTGGAGGAGATGTTCGTCGAGCTGACCGGGGAGGGCTTCGATGTCAGCGGTTGAGGCAGGCCGTCCCCCGGTCCCCGCCCCGGCGGGTGCGCGGAGCGTTCCCCGCGGGGCCACGTGGCGGCTCTTCCGGTCCGAGCTGCGGCTGATCTACCGACGACGACGCAACATCGCCGGGGCGCTCGTCCTCGCGGCGGTGCCGGTCATCATCGCCGTCTCGATCCGGGTGTCGGGCTCGGGCGACGGGGACTCGTTCCTCTTCGGCCAGATCACCGTCAACGGGCTCTTCGTCGCGCTGGCGGCGCTCTTCGTGCAGATGCCGTTCTTCCTGCCGACGGCGGTGGCGACCATCGCGGGCGACGCCGTCGCGGGCGAGGCGAACCAGGGCACGCTGCGCTACCTGCTCGTCGTCCCGGTGGAGCGGACCCGGCTGCTCCTGGTCAAGCTCGCCGCGATGGTCGTCTTCGCCGCGTCGGCGACGCTGCTCGTCGCCGGGGTCGGGGGCGTCGTCGGGGTGGCGCTCTTCGGCGCCGGTCCCCTGCCCACGATCTCCGGCACCACGCTGACCTTCGCCGAGGGGATCGGGCGGCTGCTCCTGGTCTGCGGGTACCTCACGCTGTGCCTGGTCGCCCTCGGCGCCATCGGCCTGTTCATCTCCACGCTCACGGAGCAGCCGCTGGCGGCGACGATCGCCGTCCTCGTCGTCGCGCTGACCAGCCAGATCCTCGACGCGCTGTCCCAGCTCGAGCCGATCCACGAGTACCTGCCGACGCACTGGTGGTTCGCTTTCGCCGACCTCCTGCGCGATCCCGTCGCGACAGGCAGCCTCCTGCCGGGGGTCGTGTCCGCGCTCGCGTACACCGCCGTCTTCACCGCGGCCGCCTGGGCGCGGTTCACGACGAAGGACATCAGCTCCTGAGGGCGCCCGCCCGTCGTCCGAGGGGATCGGCCCGGCCGGGCGGCCGAGAGGGTGGCGCGGTCAACCGGCGGGCTCCACGGGCGCGAAGTAGCCCAGCACGTCGGCGATGAGGTTGACCGTCCCGACATTGTTGTAGAGGTAGAACCGGTTCGACCCGCCGGACGCGAGCCCGATCAGGGCAGTGTTCGAGGTATCGGTCCCCGGGACCGGGTTGAACGCCGAGGTGCTCTTGCACGACGGCACCGCGGTCCCGCCCGGGCACGCCGAGACATAGGTGACCGCGGACGCGCCTGTCGCCGTCAGGTTGGTCGCGACCACCGTGGCCCCAGCCGGCACGTTGCCGAGCGCCGGGAACACCGTGCTCGCCGGTCCGAGGGTCCGCGACGGCATGACCCGCTGCGGCGTGACGGCGTGGTACCGCCCGGCGGTGGCCGGCGCGACCGCGCTGTCGACGAAGTACCCCGTGACGTCGAGGTCGATCCCGACCGAGCCGGAGTTGTTGTAGACCCGCACCTGGTCCGTGCGAGGGCCGCCCAGCTGGACCACGGCGGCGTTCGCCCGGTCTCGACCGCCCAGCGTGTTCACCGTCGACACCCTCGTGCACTCGGCGAGGGCCTGGCCCTGCGGGCAGACCGAGATGAAGCTCGTCCGTGCGGTCCCGCCGCTCGTGGTGACGTTGAGCGCGACGGCTGTCGCGCCCGCCGGCACCCCGGACAGGGTGACGGAGGTGTCCGCCCCCTCGCCCATGACCCGGGAGAAGGCCCGGGCGGGCGCGGGCAGTGCGACGAGCTCCCCGCCGACGTCGGTGCCGCCGACGTAGTAGCCCTGAAGGTCGGCCAGGAGTGTCACGGTGCCGAGGTTGTTGTACAGGGTGATCGCGCGGTCGGCGCCCAGCGCGACGATCGCGGCGGAGGCCGTGTCCGTCCCCGGGGCCGGGTTGAGCGCCGAGGTCCCCGTGCACTGCGGCAGGGGCGTCCCCGACGCGCACGCGGACACGAACGAGACGGCGGACGGCCCGGCGGCGGTGATGTTGAGGGCCACCGCGGTGGCCCCGGCCGGTGCGTCGGTCAGCGGGACGGTGACGGTGCCGCCCGGTCCGACCTGGACCGGCTCCAGGACCCGTCGGGGCGTCGCCGCGCGGAAGACCGCGCCCGGGCCCACGGGCGGCGCCGGCCCGACCCGCACGACGGCGTGATCGGTGGCCACGGACAGGACCGTGAAGGAGAACGAGCCGTCGGCGCTGGTGAACGCCTGACCGCCGTCGAAGGAGAAGTCCCGTGAGGTGGGCGCCGTCTCGAGCAGGTACGTCTGCCCGTCGCCCCGGTCGACGCGGCGCACGACGACCCCGGGCGTGAAACGGCGGTAGTCGCACGAGGCGAGCCCCGTCGCGCAGCCGGCCCTGACCGTGGCGAGGTCGGTGTCGCGTCCGGTCGCTCCGCGGTGCTCGACGACGTAGGTGGTCGTCCCCGTGGCGAAGCGAAGGCCCCGCACGCCCGCACCGGAACCGACCGCCCCCAGGGTCACGGTGGTCGGTCCCGTGACGTCAAGGACCGCCCCCGGCGCGACCCCGAGCTGGTCCAGGTGCGCCATGCTCACCAGTCCGGGCACGCCTCGTGCCACCACGCCCATCACGTCGTAGGCATCGCCGTAGGCGGCGTCCCGGCACGCCGAGGACGGACCGTCCGGACCGTTCTCGCAGTCCACGCGCGTGTTGGAGTGCTCGAGCGTGAGCGTGTGGCCGAGCTCGTGGGCGAAGACGTGGTCGGGGTGGTTCACGGTGCCGTTGATCCAGCCGCTGCCGCCCTGCGCTAGGTGGGCGACGCCGGCGAAGCCACACGCGGCGACGCGTTGCGTCGAGACCATGGCGTGCTGGGCACCGTTCCCTCCGGTCGCGCCGACCTGCCCTCCCACCCAGGCCAGGAACCGGAGGATGTTGTCGGAGGAGCACCCCTGCGCGGCGTTCCACTGCGTGAAGTCGCCGAAGGCCCGCCGCTGTCCCGTCATGAAGCTGACGGCGCCGCCCGTCGAGTCGGACCAGTACGGCGCGACGTACCCGGTCAGCCAGGCCGCGAGCGTGTCCGCTGAGTAGGACGCCGCAGAAGACGGGACGAGCCCGGCGATGCCGGCCGTGCCGACGTGGACGGTGCGCGTGCCGGGGGCGATCGCCGCCGCCAACCCGACCGGGGCCCCGTCACCCGAGGGCTCGGCGCCCTCCTCGGCGGGTGCCGCGATCACCCCCACGTCCAATGCCGGGACGCCGCCGTCGGCGTCCGTCACGGGAGCTCCCGCCTCCACGGCGAGTGCCGCCGCCGTGGTCTCGACCGCCACGACCGAGCCCGTCTCCGCCCCGACGAGATCGTCCGTCCGGACCCGGGTCACCCCGCCGTCGTCGGCGACGACGACGCTGAGCTGGATGTCGCGCCCGTCGAAGGTGTCCACCACGAGCCGCTCCAGCCGACCCTCGACCGTCTCGACGGCGCCGCTGGACCCCGCGGAGGCGCCCGCCGGGAGCGCCGGCACCAGGGCGAGCGGTCCCAGGAGTGCGGCGGACAGCAGCGTCAAGCGTGACCGGGAGCCCGGACGAGGCCACATCATGACTGTCCATCGGCGCGCCGGGGGTGAACTTGAGCCCGCTCGATCCGTGGGCGACCGTCGACGGCGCGGCGGTCCTCAGGGAGCCGGCGCGAGAAGGCCGAGTGCCGCGAGGACGACCCGGGCCGAGCGGTCCGCGGCATCGTCGACGTGGGTCAGGAAGTCGCCGTCGGCGGCCGGGCCGCACAGGTCCGACACCCCGCGCACGGAGACGAAGGCCGTCGCGTGGGCGTAGCACGCGTGCGCGAGGGCGGTCGACTCCATGTCGGTGCTCAGCGCGTCCGGGAAGGCGGTCCGCAGCGGCTCGACCCTCGCCGCGTCGACGAACGTGTCGCTGGACAGCACGGTGCCCGCACGCAGGGTGAGGTCGGGCGCCGCCTGCGCCCCCGCGCCGACCATGGCCGCCACGAGCCCGCCGTCGGCCGGGTACGTCTCCGGCATGCCCGGGACCTGCCCCAGCACGTACCCGAAGGCCCGGGCGTCCGCGGCGGAGTACACGTACCGCTCCCCCACGACGACGTCGCCGACGCGGACGTCGCGCCCGAGGCCACCCGCGCTGCCGGCGCTGACGACCACCCGCGGCCGGGCCGCCGCGATGACCACGGCGACCGCTGCGGCCGCGTTGACCAGGCCGATCCCCGTGCGGACCAGCAGCACGGCCCGCCCCTCGACCTCGAGCAGCCGCTCGACCGCACCGCCGACGGCGACCGGGTCGCCCACGCGGGAGGCGCGCTCGAGGAACGGCGCGGCCTCGTCGTCCATCGCGACGACGACGGCGGCGTCGACGCCGGACGGGCCGCGGGCGCCACCCCGATCGCTCGCACTCACGCGGTCACCGTGCTCCACTCGGCGCGAGCCGCCAGGAAGCGGCGGGCGGCCTCCTGCGCGCCCTCGAGCGTGTGGTTCGCGCCCCAGCCGCACTGGGTGTCGTTCGCGGCCGGCACCTCCTGGGCGCGCGTGACGTCCTCGAGCGTGGTGGCGATGAGGTCCTGCGCGTCGGCGTCCGTCCACTCCCCGGAGAGGATGAGGTAGAAGCCCGTCTGGCAGCCCATCGGCGAGAAGTCGACGACCCGGTCCGAGTGGTTGCGTGAGTGCTCGGCGAAGAGGTGCTCGAGGGAGTGGACCACCGGCATCTCGAGGTGCTCGACGTTCGGCTGCGCGAACCGGACGTCGTACTTGCTCAGGACGTCGCCCGCGGGCAGCACCTTCCGGTCCGCGAGCCGCACGTACGGCGCGACGACGGTGCGGTGGTCGAGGTTGAAGGACTCGACGTTCATTCTCGGCTGGTCCACGCGTCTGCTCCCTGCTCGGTGTGCGGTCGGGGTCCGTCCGCACAACGGCGTCACCTCCCCCGGTGTTCCGTCCCCAGTGTTCCCCACCGGCGGGGCGGGACCGGCGCGTGCCCCACAGGCCGGAGGGCGGCACCGGTGCGGTGCCGCCCTCCGGGGTCTCGGGCGACCGGCTGGGGATCAGTCCCAGAAC
>NZ_CAMPHH010000206.1 GCF_946885855.1 uncultured Actinotalea sp.
GGACACGACACACCAGCGTGCCAGATCCCGGCGGCGGCGCGGTGGGGGGCAGGTCCCGTGAGGTGCCCGGCCGGGCGACCGGCCAGGACGGGCGTCCGCGGGCCGGGACCGGGCGGAGCCGTCCCTCAGGGTGCGATCGATACAGTGAGGCCATGTCCACCGCCGTGCCCCAACCCCGGCGCGGCGCCGTGCCCACACCGCCCGGCGGGCACGCCCTCCACATCGACCCGCTCGCCCGGTTGCGCCACGCGACCCCCTTGCCGGTCGTGGACGAGACCTCCGCGGGAGGGCTCGTGGTCTCCAGCGTGCACGGCCGGCCCCACGCCGCGGTCATCGCGCGGCGCAACCGCGCCGGCCGCCTCGAGTGGTGCCTGCCGAAGGGCCACCTCGAGGGCGAGGAGACCCCGGCCGAGGCCGCCGTGCGGGAGATCGCCGAGGAGACGGGCATCCTCGGGGTCGTCCTCGAGCAGCTCGGCACGATCGACTACTGGTTCACCGGCGACGACCGCCGGGTCCACAAGGTGGTGCACCACTTCCTCCTGGAGGCGGTCGGTGGCGACCTCAGCGTCGAGGGGGACCCCGACGGCGAGGCGGAGGACGTCGCCTGGGTCGCCGTCGTGGACCTCGCCGACCGGCTGGCCTACCCGAACGAGCGTCGCCTCGCGATCGCCGCGCACGCGGTCATCGCCCGGGCATGAGGCCCCGGTCCCGGTGGCGCGCGGTCGCCGCCGCCGCGTTCGTCGTCGCGGCGCTGACCGCCCTCCCGGCCGCGGCGAGCGGTGGCGCGGTCGGTGGCGCCGCGGTGGGCGGCGAGACGGGTCGGACCACGACGGCGGGCGGTCCGGTCCCGGTGTCCTCGCACACCGACGACGACGCCCTGCCCGTGAGCGTCGAGATCACGGCGGTGACTCCCCAGGTCCTGCGGCCCGGCCAGGACCTGACCGTGACCGCCCGGCTGACCAACACCTCCGCGGCGCCGGTGGCCGAGCCCCGCGCCTTCCTCCACGTCGACCGGCGCAGCTACATCAGCCGGACGTCGTTGGACACCTGGCGGACGGCGTCGCCCCGCGGCGAGCTCGGGCCGGTGGTCACGGAGGTGGACACGGGGGCGGTCCTCGCACCCGGGGCGTCGACGACCGTGACGCTCTCGGTCCCCGCGGACGGCCTCGGGCTGGGCCGCGGGGAGCGGGCGTGGGGGCCCCGCGGCATCGCGATGCAGGTCGTCGACGCGGCCGATCCGGCGCGCATCCGGCTCGGCGCGGCGCGCACCTTCGCGCTGTGGTTCCCCCTGGAGGAGGTCACCCCGACGCGCCTCAGCGTCCTCGTCCCGCTGGTCGGCCCGGCCCTCGACCCGTACAGCACCGCCTGGGCGGAGGACCTGGAGACCATGACGTCGCAGGGGCGCCTGGCCGACGTGCTCGCGGCGACCGAGGAGCACCCGTCCGTGACCTGGGTGCTCGACCCGTGGCTGCTCGACGTCGCGGCGGAGCGCTCCGGGGCGACGGGCGGCACCGCGGGGGAGGACGCCGAGGACACGGAGGGGGACGCCGACCAGGAGAACCCCTCCGACGGCGGCGGTGACGAGCCGGGCGCGGGCGAGGACGGCGGCGCCGGGTCCGGGGACGACGGCGCCCCGGCGACCGCGGAGCCGGCGCCCTCCTCGCCCAGCCCCTCCGCGGACCCGGGTGCCGGTACGGACGAGAGGGCGGGAGGGTTCGACGACGCGCTGCCCGACCTGACGGCGACGCAGGAATGGGCCGCCGGGGTCGTGGCCGGGGCCACGGACCGCGAGGTCCACCTCCTGCCCTACCTCGACGCCGACGCCGCCGCGCTCGCCCACCTCGACGCCGTCGACCTGCTCGGCCGCGCGACCGAACGCAGCGTCCGCGCGGCGAGGGACGCCGGTCTCCCGACCTCGGGCAACCCGTTGCTCACCTGGCCCGCACCCGACCTGCCGGACCTCGCGACCGCCGCGGCGGCCCGCTCGCTCGGGGCGCGCGCCGTGGTCGTCGGACCGGGCGAGCTGCTCCCGCCCGCCGTCCTCACGTACACGCCGACCGGTCGGGCCACCGTCGACACGGCTCGCGGTGAGCTCTCCGCGCTCGTGCCGGACGAGCGTCTCTCCGACGGGCTGCGCAGCGGGTCCCTCGTGCAGGACGAGGACGGTCCCCGCGACGACGACGCCCAGCGCACGCCTGCGACGGCTGCCCAGGACCTGCTCGCGGAGCTGGCCGTCATCACGCGGGAGCGCCCGACGGACAGCCGCCACGTGCTGGCGACCCTGCCTCGCGACTGGTCGCCGGACCCCGCCGTCGTCGAGGCGCAGCTGACCGCGCTGGCCGCTGCGCCGTGGGTGCGTGGCGAGCCGGTGACCGCCCTCGTGGGTGCGGCGGAGCCGGGCGTGGACCGCGGCACGCTGCCGGCGCGGGTCGTCGGCGAGCGGGAGGTCTCGGGCGCCCTGCTGCAGGACGTCGCGGCGGCGGTCGCCCAGCGCACGGCGCTCGCGGCGATGGTCCCGCGGCCCGAGCTGCTCCTGGGCGACGGGGACCTGGAGGTGCTCGCGCCGACGTCGGTGGCGTGGCGGGAGCGGCCCGCCGACCGCAGGGAGCTGGCCGCGGGCGCCCAGGCGCGGACCGCCGCCCTGGCGGAGGCGGTCGCGGTCGTACCGGGCAGCGACCTGACGATCATCGCGACGAGCGCCGGGATGCCGGTCCGTCTGACGAACGCCCTCGACCAGGACGTGTCGGTGGTCGTGGACCTGCGGCCCGACAGCGCACGGCTGCGGTCCAACGGGGCCGTCGCGACCACCGTCCCGGCGAACGGCGAGACGATGGTCCAGGTCCCGGTGCACGCGATCCAGAGCGCGGACGTCCAGGTGGCCGTCGAGGTGCGGACGCCCGACGGCGTGCTCGTGGACGACGACACCGTCATCGCCGTCCGCGTCCGGGCCGACTGGGAGGGCATCGGGACGGCCGTCATCGGTGGCGTGCTCGCCCTCGGGCTCGTCGTCGGCCTGATCCGGTCGATCCGCCGTGGACGGACCGGTCGGCGTGGCCGGCCCCAGCTCGACTCCGGTCCCGACGCCCTCTCCCCCGAGGAGGCCGCCGAGGCGGGGCACCCGACCGACGAGGACCCGGTCCCGTCCACAGGCGCGGCGGCCCGCGACCGTGCCCCGGCCGCGGCGGTCGACGAGACTGGTCGGGGCGGCCCCCAGGACGGGCCGCCGTCCGCGGTGGGGACCCCCGCAGCGGGGACGGGCCCACGACGCCACGACGACCCGGAGGGAGCCGGATGAGCGACGACGCCCGCAGCCTCGGCCGCAGCACCGCGGTCATGGCCGCCGGGACGGCGACGTCCCGCGTGCTCGGGCTGCTGCGCGTCGTCGTCCTCGTCGGGGCGATCGGGTCGATCACGATCCCGGCGACGTCGTTCGCCGCCGCCTACTGGTTGCCGACCGCCATCTACATGCTCATCGCCGGGGGCGTGCTCAACGCGGTGCTCGTGCCGCAGATCGTCCGGGCGGAGAAGCAGGAGGGCGGCACGGAGTACGTCGACCGCCTCCTCACGGTGAGCATGGTGGTCCTCGGCGGCGTGACGGCCCTGCTCATGGTCGCCGCACCGCTCGTGGTGACGGCCGTGGGGGCGAACCGCAGCCCCGAGTACCTCGCCCTGACGACGGCGTTCGCCGTCTGGTCCTTCCCGCAGGTGTTCTTCTACGGCCTGTACACGCTGCTCGGGCAGATCCTCAACGCCCGCGGCGTCTTCGGGCCGTACATGTGGGCGCCCGTGGTGAACAACGTCGTGGCGATCGGCGGCCTGCTCGCCTTCATCGGCGTCTACGGCCGGTACGAGCAGGGCGCCCCGGTCGAGTCGTTCGCGTTCTGGACCACCGGACCGATGGCGCTCCTGGCGGGGACGGCGACGCTCGGCGTCGTCGCGCAGGCCCTGGTCCTGCTCGTCCCGCTGCGCCGGATCGGGTTCCGGTTCCGTCCACGCCGTGGGTGGCGCGGCGTGGGGCTCGGCTCGGCGGCCCAGGTGGCGGGCTGGACGTTCGCCGCGCTCGTGGTCGGCCAGGTCGGCGTCTGGATCGTCACCCGGATCGGCCTCGAGGCCGCCCAGGTCGCCGAGGAGCAGGGGCTCGGGGCGGTCGCGACGAACAACCAGTACACGATCGCCTTCACGATCTTCATGCTCCCGCACTCGCTCGTCACGGTCTCCCTGGTCACAGCCCTCTACACCCGGCTGGCGAACCACGCCGCCGACGACGACGTCGCGGGCGTGCGGCGGGATCTCTCCGGCGGACTGCGTACCGTCGGGGTGTTCACGGTCTTCGCGACCGCGGTCGTCCTCGTCCTCGCGCTCCCCGTCTCGCGCCTCATCGTCATCAGCGACGTGCCCGAGGCGGCCGTGGTCCTCGCACCGGTCGTCGTCACCCTCGTGCTCGGGCTCGTCGCGCTCGGTGCGTGGTCCCTGGTGCAACGCGTCTACTACGCGTACGAGGACGCGCGCAGCCTCTTCTGGGTACAGGTGCCCATGGCGGGGGTCGTCGTGGGGGTGACGCTGCTGAGCCGGTTCACGCTCGACGCCCGGTGGTGGGTACCCGCTGCGGGCGCCGGCATCGCGGCGTCGTACTGGCTCGGTGCCGCGCGGGGCGGCCTCGCCGTCCGGCGCAGGCTCGGCGGGATCGGCGGGGGCGTCGGCCGGACGTACCTGCGCGCGGGCCTCGCCGCGGGGACCGCCGCCGCCGTGGGGTGGCCGGTGAGCCTGCTCTTCGGGGACCTCTCCCGGGCGGGTCTGCTGCGTGCGGTCCTCGTCTGCGCCCTCGTGGGCCCGCTCATGCTCGCCGTGTACGTCGTGCTCCTGCGCGTCCTCGGCGTCCCGGATCTGGAGGACCTCGTCCGCCCACTCCTCCGGCGCGCAGGAGTGGCCCGTACCATGACCACTGACGACGACGGCGTCCGCACCGGTCCGGTGCACGACGCCACCGCGACGTCCTCGGCCACCGGGCCGGTCGAGGAGGCGGGTCCCGCCGGGCCCTCCGTGGCCGCCGGACCCGCCGGACCCGTCGGACCCGTCGCCCCGGGCTCGGCCGATCGACACGGAGGTGGTCCTCTGGACGCCGCGACCATCGGTACGGGCGCGCTCGTCGCCGGCCGCTACCGGCTCGAGCACCCGCAGCGCTCCGACCTGCCCGGCGTCGAGCTGTGGGCCGGCCGCGACCAGATCCTCGACCGCCCCGTCCGGGTGTCGCTCCTGCTGGAGGGACGGGTGGCCCAGGCCCAGGACGCCGCCCGCCGCGCCGCCCTCGTGAGCGACCCGCGCCTGCTCCGCGTGCTCGACGTGGGTGAGCACGACGGGGTCGCGTACGTCGTGTCGGAGCCGCCTCGCGGCCGGGACCTGCTCACCCTCACCGCCCACGGCCCGTTGCCGGCGGACCAGGCGCGCGCCGTCGTCGGCGAGGCCGCGGTCGCCCTCGAGGTCGCGCGACGGCGGGGTGTCCACCACCTGGCCCTGCGTCCGACGTGCCTGCACGTCACCGACGACGGAGCGGTACTCGTCTCCGGCCTCGGCATGGACGGCGAGCTGGCCGGCATCGGCCTCGGGGACGCCCGGTCGACGACGCGCGCGGACACGGTCGCGCTCGTCGGGCTGCTCTACCTCGCGCTCACCGGACGCTGGCCGGCGCCGCCGGGCGCACCGGCCGGCGATGCGGCGCCCGCGCCCGTCGTGGCCGGCGCGCCGGTCCCACCGGCCGATCTCCTGCCCGGTGTGCCGAACGACCTCGACACGTTGTGCACCGTCACGCTCGGCCCGCACGACGACGGCCCGCACAGCCCGGCCGAGCTCGTCCACGAGCTCGAGCCGTGGGGCGCCGTCGACCCGGCCCGCGTCGCCGGCGTCAGCGACGACGCGTCCGCGTGGCAGCGCCACCTCGGCACGCCGTCGGCGTCGGCGGGGGCAGCCGGTGCCGCGGCGTCGAGCGTCGGCGCGGCCGGCGGGAACGACGAGGACCTCGCCACGAGTCACGAGCCCGACCCCGTCCGGCAGACCACGACGAGCCCGGCCGCGGACAGCCGGAGTGAGGACCGCACCATGGAGGGCCGGAGCGAGGACACCCCCGGGCACGACGGGCTCGGGG
>NZ_CAMPHH010000207.1 GCF_946885855.1 uncultured Actinotalea sp.
CGGGTGGGGGCCATCCGCGCGACCGGACGGCCCGCCGAGCGGGTCAGGAGGCGGGGACCGTCTCCTGGGCGGCCGGTGCCACCTCCTGCTCCGCCGTGCGCCGGGAGCGCACGTCCTGCAGCGACGTCCCGTAGTACGCCGCGGTCATGAGGTCCTTCATGTCGTCCAGCATCGGCATCCGGGGGTTGGCCGGGGCGCACTGGTCCTCGTAGGCGCGCATCGCGAGGTCGTCGAGCTTGCCGATGAAGTCCCGCTCGACGACGCCCTGCGTCTGGAACGAGGCCGGGATGCCGACGGCGTCGCGCAGCCGCTCGACGGCGCGGGCGTAGGACTCGACACCTTCCTCCGGCGTCGCTGCCGGCAGTCCGAGCACCTTCGCGATCTCCTGGAACCGCTCGGGTGCCACGTAGTACTCGTACTTCGGCCAGCTCGTCAGCTTGGTCGGCACGGTGCCGTTGTAGCGGATGACGTGCGGCAGCAGGGTCGCGTTGGTCCGCCCGTGGACGAGCTGGAACGTCGAGCCGATGGTGTGCGCCATCGCGTGGACGATGCCGAGGAAGGCGTTGCCGAACGCCATGCCCGCGATCGTGCCGGCGTTGTGCATCTTCTCCCGGGCCGTCACCGCCTCCTCGCCGCCGGTCACGGACGCCTCGAGGTTCTCGAAGATGAGCCGGATCGCCTGCAGCGCCATGCCGTCGGTGAAGTCGTTGGCGTAGACGGAGACGAAGGCCTCGGTCGCGTGGGTGAGCGCGTCGAAGCCCGAGTCCGCCGCGAGGGACGCGGGCATCTTCCCGGTCAGTGCCGGGTCGATGATCGCGACCGTCGGCGTCAGCGCGTAGTCCGCGAGCGGGTACTTCACGCCGGTGTCCTGGTCGGTGATGACGGCGAACGGCGTCACCTCGGCGCCCGTGCCCGACGTCGTCGGGATGCAGACCAGCTTCGCCTTGTCCCCGAGCGTCGGGAACTTGAAGGCGCGCTTGCGGACGTCGAAGAACTTCTCGCGCATGTCCGCGAAGACGACCTCGGGGTGCTCGTACCGCAGCCACATCACCTTGGCGGCGTCCATGGGGGAGCCGCCGCCGAGGGCGATGATCGTGTCGGGGTTGAACTCGCGCATGCGCTCGGCGCCGCGGTCGACCGTGCGGATGCTCGGCTCGGGCTCGATCTGGTCGAGGATCTGCAGCGCGACCTTCTCCGGGCGGCGGGCGAGGACGTCGAGGATCTTGTCGACGAAGCCGAGCTTCGTCATCGTCTCGTCGGTGACGATCGTGACCCGGCGGACGTCCGGCATGTCCTCGAGGTAGCGGATGGCGTTGGGCTCGAAGTAGGTCTTGGCGGGGACCTTGAACCACTGCAGGTTGTTGTTGCGCCGACCGATCCGCTTGATGTTCACCAGGTTGACCGCCGAGACGTTGTTGGAGACGGAGTTGGCGCCGTAGGAGCCGCAGCCCAGCGTCAGCGACGGGGTGAAGGCGTTGTAGATGTCGCCGATGCCGCCCTGCGACGACGGCGAGTTCCAGATGACGCGGACCGCCTTGACGCGGCTGCCGTACTCCTCGACGAGCGCCCGGTCCTCGCAGTGGATGGCGGCGGAGTGGCCCAGGCCGTCGAACTCGACCATCCGCTCCGCCAGCTGCATGCCGTGCTCGGTGGACTCGGCGCGCAGGACCGCCAGGACGGGGCAGAGCTTCTCGCGGGTCAGCGGCTCCGCGGGACCGACCTCGCTCACCTCGACCAGGATGATCGAGGTGTCGGCCGGCACGCTGAAGCCGGCCTGCTCGGCGATCCACTGCGGGCTCTGGCCGACGACGGCCGGGTTGAGCTTCGCGCCGGAGCAGCTCGAGCCGTCCGCGCGGCAGCCGAAGATCAGCTCCTCGAGGAGGGCCTTCTCCTGCGGCGAGCAGCGGTACGCGTGCAACCGGTCGAACTCGGCCATCGCCTCGTCGTAGATCTCGGTGTCGAGGATCGCGGCCTGCTCGGAGGCGCACACCATGCCGTTGTCGAAGCACTTGGACAGGACGACGTCGTTGATCGCGCGCTTGAGCTTGGCCTGCTTGGTCACGTAGGCCGGCACGTTGCCGGCGCCGACGCCGAGGGCCGGCTTGCCGCAGGAGTACGCCGCGCGGACCATCGCGTTGCCGCCGGTGGCGAGGATGAGCGAGACGCCCGGGTGGTTCATCAGCTGGTCGGTCGC
The DNA here is from genome assembly GCF_946885855.1 of uncultured Actinotalea sp. The sequence goes on from NZ_CAMPHH010000207.1 coordinate 2,195, forward strand.
CTCGATGGACGGGGTCTCGACCCACTGGATGCAGTGCTCGGGGGCGCCGGCGGCGACGGCCGCGTCCCGCACCACGCGGGCTGCGGCCACGGAGGACTGCTGCGCCGACGGGTGGAACGCGAAGACGATCGGGTTGCGGGTCTTCAGCGCGATGAGGGACTTGAAGATCGCCGTCGACGTCGGGTTGGTGACGGGCGTGATGCCGGCGACGACGCCGACCGGCTCGGCGATCTCGACGATGCCGTGCAGGTCGTCCCGCGCCACGATGCCCACGGTCTTGACGTCCGCCATGCGGTGCGTGACGTGCTCGCACGCGAAGATGTTCTTGACGGCCTTGTCCTCGAAGACGCCCCGCCGGGTCTCCTGGACCGCCTGCTGCGCCAGCACGCCGTGCTGGTTGAGGGCCGCGACGGAGGCCTTGCGGACGATCTGGTCGACGTCGTCCTGGGTGTAGGTCGCGTACTGGGCGAGCGCCTTGAGGGCGCCGGCCACGAGGCCGTCGATGGCGTCCGCGGGCGCGGCGGCCGGGGTAGCGACGTCGACGGCGGTGCTGGGTCGGGCTGATCGGCTCACGGGAGGCTCCGGGTCTCGGTGTTCGGTGTGCGGATCGCCGTTGACCCGTCACCGACGCTAGGTGTGGCCCGCGTCACGGACCTGTGTCCAAGGTCCCGATGTCGTCCCACGACTTCGTCGCGGGGTCGCCCGGGCTCCCGCCCGCCGGGACCCAGGTCCCGCGTCGTCGGCACCTCTTGGCACTCGCCGGGCGCGAGTGCTAGACCAGAGGTGTAGCCGCCTGGGCGGGCACCACACGCCGCACCAGGGCCTTGCACCGTGCTCCGGACGGTCCGGAGCACCTCGAGGAGGAGGTGTTGCGACGATGGCTACGCGGTTCGACCCGTTCACCGACACGGCGCGCTGGATGGACCAGCTCCTCGGAGCCACGCGCGCGGCCGAGGTCCCGGCCGTGCCGGCCATGCCGATGGACCTCTACCGGGCCGGCGACCACTACGTGCTCCACGTCGACCTGCCCGGGGCGGACCCGGGCAGCATCGACGTCAGCGTGGAGGACCGGACCCTCACCGTGCGCGCGGAGCGCTCGGGGCGCACCGAGACGGACGTCCAGTGGCTCGCGCGCGAGCGCGCCACCGGCACCTTCGTCCGGCAGCTCACGGTCGGGCGCGGCCTGGCGCTGGACCGGATCGAGGCGAGCTACGCCGACGGCGTGCTCACCCTCACGATCCCCGTCGCGGAGGAGGCCAAGCCGCGGCGCGTGGAGATCAAGCACGGCACCGCGGCCCCGGCGGCCATCGGCTCCCGCGCCGCCGCGGAGGCCGGCGCCTGACCGGTCGGCGACCGCATCAACGGGGCAGGGCGGCGGCGATGCGCCGCCCTGCCTCCACCACGAGCGGACGCGGCATCGCGAGGTTGACGCGCACGGACCCGCGCCCGACGGCGCCGCACTGGGCGCCGTCCACGACCGCGACGCCCGTACGGCTGCGCAGCCAGCGCCCGAGGTCGTCGGGCAGCGGCGTGCCCGAGGCGACGAACGCAGGCCGCAGGTCGAGCCACGCGAGGTAGGTGCCCTCGGGACGGCGGTGCGACAGCGCAGTGCCGGCCCCGGTGCTCGGGTCGACGTCCGAGGCCCCGCCCGAGACGAGGCCCTCGACGAGCGCGTCGCGGTGGTCGGCGAGCCGGGTCAGGAGCTCGTCGAGCCAGGGGCCGCCCGCGCGGTAGGCCGCCGCGTTCGCGACGGCGCCCACGGTCGAGGCGCCGTGCGTCGCCAGGTGGTCGACGCGACGCCACGCTGCGACGTCGTCGTCGGCGGTGAGGATGACCTGGGCGCACTTGAGGCCGGGGATGTTCCACGCCTTGGAGGCCGACGTGGCCGTGACGGCGTGGGCCGCGGCGGCGGCGCTCGTCGCGGCGTAGGGCACGTGCCGGTGCCCCGGGTGGACGACCGGCGCGTGGATCTCGTCGGCGAACACGCGGCCGCCGTGCCGCTGGACCACCGCGGTGAGCGCGGCCAGCTCCTCGGTGGTGTGGACCCGCCCCGTCGGGTTGTGGGGGTTCGTCAGCACGAGCAGCTGACCCCCGGCGCGGAAGGCGGTGTCCACCGCGTCGAGGTCGAGCACGTGCCCCCGCGTGGCGTCCCGGGCGAGGGGCACCTCGATGACCTCGCGGCCCCACTGCCGGGGCGCGGTGAGGAACGGCATGTAGGCCGGCGTGGGCAGGATGAGAGGGGAGCCGGCGCGCGTCAGGTGCTCCACCGTCACCCGGAGGGCCTCGAGGACGTCGGCCACCGGGTGGATGCGCTCCGCCTCCGGGCGCCAGCCGTAGCGGTCGGCGTACCAGTGCGCCGTGGCGTCGCCGAGGTCGCTGCGCACACCGGGCGGGAGGTAGCCGGTGAGGCCCGCGGTCACGGCGCCGACGGCGGCGTCCTTCACCACCGGGGCGGTGCCGAGGTCCGACTCCGCGACCCACGCGGCGACGTCGTCGTCGACGCCGGTCCACTTGAGGCTGCCGCGACCGCGCAGGTCGTCCCGGACCGCAGCCAGCTCGGCGGGCAGGGGCGTCGGAGCCGGGCCGGCGGCGGAGGTGCTGCTCATCCCCGCACGCTAACGCGCCGAGGGGCGCCCCGGGCCGGGGCGCCCCTCGGGCTCGCAGCTCGTGAGGTCACGGGTGCTCGACGTCTCCGCGCCAGCCGCCGGTCTCGGCCCCGCGGGCCTCGATGAACTCCTTGAAGCGCTCGAGGTCCTTCTTGACCTGCCGGTCGTCGACGCCGATGGCCGCGCCGGCCTTCTCCACGAGCGACTCGGTCTCCCAGTCGATCTGCACCATGACGCGGGTGGTGGTGTCGCTGAGCCGGTGGAAGGTCACGACGCCGGCGTGGGTCTTGCCGTCGACGCTCTTCCACGCCACGCGTTCGTCGGGGTGCTGCTCGGTGATCTCGGCGTCGAACTCGCGCTCCACGCCGCCGACCGTGGTCTTCCAGTGGGTCAGCGTGTCACCGACCTGCGTCACCGTGTCGACGCCGCCCATGAAGTGGGGGAAGTCCTCGAACTGGGTCCACTGGTTGTAGACGCTCGACAGCGGGACATCGACGTCGATGGACTCCTGGACACTCGGCATGGCTTCCTCCTGGTCTCGAAGACGGGCTCGGCGCCGACGGGGCCCGAGAGGGACGCGCGCGGCGCCCCTCCACGCTAGGTCGGCCTCCTCCGGGCCGCGCGCCGAGCCGGAGGAGGCGGATCCGCCTGCCCTCAGGTGCTCCGCGCCGGCGGTGGGTCCGCGGCACGCGCGTGATGACACCTGTGACCGAGGTCCTCGAGCGGAGGCGGGCGCAGGCGCGGGGGCTGCGACGACCGGGTGAGAAGGCGTTGACACGTCCGAACAGGGCATTGCGCGGATGTCCGGATTGTGTCAACCTGTCCTTCGTCAGCGAAAAGGGCAAACCCACCGTGAGGTGGGGACGCAAAGCCAACGGGACCCAGCGGGTCGGCCGGGCTCACCGAACGACGAAAGGGAGAGCGCCATGTCGCCTCAGACCTCTCAGCAGGACCGTGCCGACGCCCCGGGTGCCCTGCTCACCCCGGCCGAGGTCGCGAGCATGTTCCGGGTGGACCCGAAGACCGTGACCCGCTGGGCCAAGGCGGGCAAGCTCTCGGCCATCCGCACCCTCGGCGGCCACCGGCGCTACAGCGAGGCCGAGGTGCGCAGCCTCCTCCACGGCGTCCCGCAGCCGCGCGCCGAGGACTGACCGACTCCTCACCGAAGGCCCCGACCGGCTCGTCGCCGGTCGGGGCCTTCGTGCGTCCGGGCCCCGGCGGACCGCCTCGGACGCGGGTCGTCGTCGTGTCGCGGTTCCCGCACCCGTGACACGCACGCGGAGGAGCATGGGAGAAGAGGGGGTGCAC
>NZ_CAMPHH010000208.1 GCF_946885855.1 uncultured Actinotalea sp.
ACCCCTGGAGGACCCCGCGATGCGACTCGGACACCACCTCGGCTACTGGTCCGCCGGACCTCCGCCCGGAGCCGCGGACCTCGTGCGGGAGGCGGACCGGCTCGGCGTCGACTCGGTCTGGACGGCCGAGGCGTACGGCTCGGACGCGCTCACCCCGCTCGCGTGGTGGGGCAGCCGGACCGAGCGGATCCGTCTCGGCACGGCGATCGCCCAGATGTCGGCCCGCACACCGACGGCGACCGCGATGGCCGCCCTCACCCTGGACCACCTCTGCGGCGGGCGGTTCACGCTCGGCCTGGGCGTCTCGGGGCCGCAGGTCGTCGAGGGCTGGTACGGCCAGCCCTACGACAAGCCCCTGGCCCGCACCCGGGAGTACGTGGCCATCGTCCGGGAGGTGCTGCGCCGGGAGCGCCCGGTCGCCGCCGACGGCCCCTTCTACCCGCTCCCCTACGACGGCGGCACCGGGCTCGGCCGGCCGCTGCGGTCGACCGTGCACCCGCTGCGGCCGGACCTGCCCATCCACCTGGCCGCGGAGGGCCCGAAGAACGTGGCGCTGGCGGCGGAGGTCGCGGACGGCTGGCTGCCCCTGTTCTACGCGCCGAGCGTGGACGCCTTCTACCGGGAGGCGCTGGCCGAGGGCTTCGGCCGCCGCTCCGCGGAGCTGTCCCCTGCGGAGCGGTTCGAGGTGAGCGCGACGGTCCCCGTGGTCGTCGACGACGACGTCGAGAGCGCCGCGGACGTGGTTCGGCCGTTCGCGGCGCTGTACATCGGCGGGATGGGGGCGAGCACCGCCAACTTCCACCGCGACATGGTCGAGCGGCTCGGCTACGTGCGCGAGTGCGAGACGGTCGCGGCGCTGTACGCGCAGGGACGTCGCACGGAGGCCGCCGCCGCCGTGCCGACCGCCCTCGTGCAGGACATCGCGCTCGTCGGGCCGCCGTCGGCGATCCGGGACCGGCTGGACGCGTGGCGGGAGACCGTCGTGACGTCGATCCTCGTGCAGGGCGACCTGACCGCGCTGCGCACCATGGCGGAGCTGCTGACCTGACTGCTCTCGACGGCGCCTCCGCCTACACCAGGCGGCGCGTCGCCGGTCCCGTGAGCCGCAGCCACCGGTACCCGTAGCCCTCGAGGGGGACCTCGGCCCTCCCGTCGGCGCCCACCTCGACCTCGCCGTCCGCGAGGAGGTCCACGAGCCGGCAGGAGTCGTCGGTGCCCTCGGGCAGGGCGACCGGCACCGCGACCGGGTCGGACGTGAGGTTGTGCAGGGTCACGACCGTCGCCTCGTCGACGGAGCTGCACAGGGCGAGGACGCCGTCGTGCGGCTGCTCCAGGACGTGCAGGGGAGCCCACCCCATCTCCGGGCACTCGCGGTACCGCTGGACGAGCAGGGACAGGAAGGACAGCAGCGAGTCGGGGTCCCGGCGCTGCTGGCTGACGCTGACGAACCGCGGGCCGAAGCCGTCGTCGGGCGGCTGCCGCGGGAGCCTGCGGGCCGGTGCGGCGGAGAAGCCGCCGTTCGGGCCGTCGGACCACTGCATGGGCGTCCGGACCGAGCGGCGGCCGGGCACGTCGAGGTTCTCCCCCATGCCGATCTCCTCGCCGTAGAAGAGGGTCGGCGTCCCGGGCAGGGCGAACATCAGCGAGTAGACCATCCGGACACGGCGCGGGTCCCCGCCGAGCATCGTGGGCAGGCGGCGGCGCAGCCCTCGCCCGAAGAGCTGCATGTCCTCCTGCGGCCCGAACGCGTCGAAGACCTCCTGGCGCTCCTCCTCGGAGAGCTTGTCGAGCGTCAGCTCGTCGTGGTTGCGCACGAACGTCGCCCACTGGCAGTCCGTGGGGATCGGCGGTCGCGCCCGGAGCGCGTCGAGGAGGGGCCGGGCGTCCCCTCGCGCCAGTGACAGGTACAGGGCCTGGTTCCCTACGAAGTCGAAGAGCATGGTCAGCTCGTCACCGTGACCGTCGCCGTAGTACCGGACGGCGTCCTCGTACGGGAGGTTGACCTCGCCGAGCAGGATCGAGCTGCCCGCCCGTCGGCTGATGAACTGCCGCAGCGACGCGAGGTACGTGTGAGGGTCCCCGTACCGGGCCTCCTCCTTCTCGTCCATCCCGAGCGTCTCGATGAGGTACGGCACCGCGTCGACGCGGAAGCCCGAGATGCCCAGCTCGAGCCAGAACCCGATCATCTTCGCGATCTCGTCGCGCACCCTCGGGTTCGCGACGTTGAGGTCCGGCTGGTGGCGGTAGAACCGGTGCAGGTACCACTCGTCGGTCTTCTCGTCGAGCTCCCAGATGCTGTCCTCCTCGTCGGGGAACACCACCTCGGCCGACGTGTCCGGCGGCTCGTCCGCGCGCCACACGTAGAAGTCCCGGTACGGGTTGTCCTTGCTCTTGCGGGCCTCGACGAACCAGGGGTGGCGGTCGGAGGTGTGGTTGACGACGAGGTCCGCGATGACGCGCATCCCGCGGTCGCGGGCCGTGCGCACCAGCTCCACGAGGTCCCCGAGGGTCCCGAGCCGGGCGTCGACGCCGTAGTGGTCGGTGATGTCGTAGCCGTCGTCGAGGTTGGCCGTCGGGTAGAACGGCATGAGCCACAGGCACGTGACGCCCAGCTCGGCGAGGTGGTCGATGCGCTGCGCCAGGCCCTGGAAGTCCCCGACCCCGTCGCCGTCCCAGTCCATGAAGGTCTCGACGTCGAGGCAGTAGACGACGGCGTTCTTCCACCACAGGTCCGAGGTGTCCGTGATCCTCATCGGCCGGCCCCCTGCTCGGGCGGGCTCGTGACGCCGCCGACGGCGGCCCGCACCCGCGGCAGGACGTGCTCGCCGAACGCGTCGACGTACGCCTCCTGGTCCGTGCCGACGTGGTGCAGGTACACCTCGTCGAACCCGACCTCGGCCAGCTCGGTGAGCCAGTCGACGTGCTGGTCGAGGTCGGCGGAGATCTTCACCGCCTCGTGCACATCCTGCGGGCGCACGTGCGCCGACGCCTGCTCGAAGGCCTCGGGCGTGTCCAGGTCCCACGGCAACGGCGGGGAGAACAGGTTGGTCCGCCACTGCTCGAAGGCGATGCGCTCGGCACGCCCGGCGTCCCGGTCCCAGCACAGGTGCACCTGGAGGACCACCGGGCCCCGGCCGCCCGCCTCCCGGTAGGCGCCCACCATCTCGCGCAGGGTGTCCAACGGCTGGTTGATCGTGACCAGGCCGTCCGACCAGGCCGCCATGCGCCGGGCGGTCGCGACCGTCACCGCGGGGGCGATGAGCGGCGGCACCTGTTCGGGGAGCGTCCACAGCCGCGCCCGGTCCACCGTGACCAGGCCGTCGTGCGTGACGGTCTCGCCCGCGAGGAGGCGCCGGATCACCGCGATCGACTCCTCGAGCCGGGCGTCCCGCACGTCCTTGCGGGGCCACGGCTGCCCGGTGATGTGCTCGTTCATGTTCTCGCCGGAGCCCAGCGCGGCCCAGAACCGCCCCGGGAACATCGCACCGAGCGTGCCGATCGCCTGGGCGATGATCGCCGGGTGGTAGCGCTGCCCCGGCGCGTTGACGACGCCGAAGCGCAGGCCGGTCGTCGCCAGCGCGGCGCCGAGCCAGGACCACGCGAAGCCGGAGTGGCCCTGGTCGGTGTTCCAGGGGGCGAAGTGGTCCGAGCACATCGCCGCGTCGAAGCCCGCGGCCTCGGCGCGCTGGACCGCCCGCAGCAGCTCCGCGGGGTGCACCTGCTCGTGGGAGGCGTGGAAGCCGAAGATCGTCACAGGGCGTTCCTACCCCGGTACGTCCCGGGCCGCCCGTCGAGCGGGCGACCCCGCGGGGTGGGAGACTGCAGCGCTGTGGACACCCCGGACCCCGACCGCACGCCCACCCCCGACGAGGGCGACGCGCCCCGGCGGAGCGCGAGCCCCCGCGGCGCTCGCCCGGACGCGGCGGCAGCCGCGACGACGAGCCGCCCCCACTGGTCGGCGCGCGTCGAGGACGCGGTCCTCGGCCGCGTCAACGCCGCCCTGCGCCGGCGCGGCTGGGTCCCCCGCGTCGAGCCGTACACCGGCTACGGTGCCCCCGGCTGGGTGCGCGTCCTCGGTCGCGCGGCGCTCGCCGCGCCGGACACGAGCGCCCGGGAGATGGCCGAGCGCGACGAGGGCTCCGCCGACCGGGCCGTGCGCGGGTGGCGCAGCTTCCTCAGCGCCCAGCTCGGGGGCGCCGTCGTCGGCGTCGAGGTGGGTGACCGACGCCACGAGGTGACGGCCGACCGCGGGGGCTACGTCGATGCCGTCGTCGAGGCGGACCTGACCCCCGGGTGGCACACGGTGCGCCTCGTGCTCGGTGGCCGGGGCGTCGAGGCCCCGGTGCTGGTCGTGGACCCCCGCGTCGAGGTCGGCATGGTCAGCGACATCGACGACACCGTCATGGTCACCGCGCTCCCCCGTCCCCTGCTCGCCGCCTGGAACGCGTTCGTGCTCCACGAGAACGCGCGCCGGGTCGTCCCCGGCATGGCCGGCCTGTACCGCCGGTGGACCGCGGCGCACCCGGACGCGCCGGTCCTCTACCTGTCGACGGGTGCCTGGAACGTCGCCCCGGCCCTGCGCCGGTTCCTGCAGCGGCACGGCTACCCCGCCGGCCCGCTGCTCCTCACCGACTGGGGGCCCACGAACACGGGCTGGTTCCGCAGCGGGCGCGCCCACAAGGACGCCGCGCTGCGGCGGCTACGACACGAGTTCCCGACGATGCGCTGGTTCCTGGTCGGTGACGACGGCCAGCACGACCCGGAGATCTACGGTGACTTCGCCGCCGAGCACCCGGACGGGGTGGACGCGGTCGCCATCCGTCAGCTGAGCCCGACCGAGCAGGTCCTGGCCCACGGCACGACCGAGCCGATCGACCGCGTCCGCAGCAAGTCCGACGCGGCGCGGACCGTCACCGGGCCGGACGGGAACGCGCTCGCGCTTGCGATGATCGACACCGGGATGCTCCCCGGCTGACCCGCGGGCCGACCCGGGTCAGCCGCGCCCCAGCTCCTCGCGCAGCGCGGCGACGAACGCGTCGACGTCCGCCTCCGTCGTGTCGAACGCGCACATCCAGCGCACCTCGCCCGTGGCGACGTCCCAGTCGTAGAACCGGAACCGCGCACGGAGACGGTCCGCGACGCCGTCGGGCAGCACCGCGAAGACGGCGTTCGCCTCGACGGGGCGGACCACGCTCACCCCGGGCAGCCCGACGACGGCGTCGCGCAGCCGGCGCGCCATGGCGTTCGCGTGCCGGGCCGAGCGCAGCCACAGGTCGCCCTCGAGGAGCGTGACGAGCTGCACGGACAGGAACCGCATCTTCGACGCGAGCTGCATGTTCATCTTGCGCAGGTACGGCAGGCCCGTGACGGCCCGCGGCTCGAGGACGACGACCGCCTCGGCCCCCATGAGGCCGTTCTTCGTGCCGCCGAAGGACAGGACGTCGACCCCGGCCTCGGCCGTGAACGCCCGGAGGGGGACGTCGAGCGTCGCCGCCGCGTTGGAGATCCGGGCCCCGTCCAGGTGCAGCCGCATGCCGCGCGCGTGGGCGTGCTCGGCCAGCGCACGGATCTCGTCCGGCGTGTAGCAGGTGCCCAGCTCGGTGGTCTGGGTGATGGACACGACGAGCGGCTGCGCACGGTGCTCGTCGCCCCAGCCCCACGCCTGGCGGTCGACGAGCTCGGGCGTGAGCTTGCCGTCCGGGGTCGGGACCGTGAGGAGCTTGATCCCGGCGACCCGCTCCGGCGCGCCGTTCTCGTCGGTGTTGATGTGGGCGGTCTCGGCGCAGACGACGGCGCCCCACGGCGGCAGCATGGCCTGCAGGCTGAGGACGTTCGCGCCCGTGCCGTTGAAGACGGGGAACACGTCGACGGCCCGCCCGAGGTGGTCCGCCATGACCTCGTGCAGCCGTGCGGTCCACCGGTCCTCGCCGTAGGCGATCTCGTGCCCGACGTTCGCCCGCGCGAAGGCCTCGAGCACCTCGGTGTGCACGCCGGCGTAGTTGTCCGAGGCGAAGCTCACCCGCCCCCCGGTGGGGGCGTCGTCGTCGCGGGCCGGGTCCTCCGCAGGGGCGGCGGCGGAGGCGGGGAC
>NZ_CAMPHH010000209.1 GCF_946885855.1 uncultured Actinotalea sp.
CCCGGGAGGCGGCCCTCGAGCTCCTCCGCGCCGAGCTCGCACCGCCCGGACGCTGAGCTCGCCGTCCGCTGAGCTCGCCGTCCGCCCGGTGCCCGCGGTCGTGGTCCGCTCGTCGGCTCGCCGTCGGTGCCGAGGCCGGCCCGGTGACGTCCGACGGGCGGACGGTGACTGCGCCGAACGGGTGCGACGGCGCCGCGGCGACAGCCAGGTGGGGCGGTCCGGCGACGGCCGCACCTGAGGCCCGGCGACGCGGCCGCGCACCGGTGCGGAGCGCTGAGACGCCGCTGAGCGGCCAGGACGCGGTGCGCCGCGCGTGAGGGGAACACCCCCTCGTCGCGCGGCGTTGGGCTGGATGTGACGACGACGAGATCCCCGCACCGCGCTGGCCGTGAACCTGTCCGCCCCGCGGGGTACGGTGGGACCCCCTCGCGGGTCCGGCCCTCCGGCGTCGTCCGCCCACAGCACCCGGGCGCCCCCCGCGTCCCGGCTCCGACGGAAGGAGGTCGTCCGATGGTCGTCCTGCGACGTGAGATCGGCGACGTCCTGCGTGACGCCCGCCAGCGTCAGGGTCGCACCCTGCGCGAGGTGTCATCCGCGGCCCGGGTGTCCCTCGGGTACCTCAGCGAGGTGGAGCGGGGCCAGAAGGAGGCCTCCTCGGAGCTGCTCGCCTCGATCTGCGACGCGCTCGACGTCTCTCTGTCTGTCGTCCTGCGTGAGGTAAGCGACCGAGTCGCCGTCGCCGAGGGGCTGCTCGTGCCGGACACGGTGCCGGCGGACCTCGCCACCGCGTGGGGCCGCACCCGGGGCGGCGACACGTGGACGCGCTCCGCCGACGGAGCCCTCGCGCCGGTCGGCTGATCGCGGCATCCCGTGGCGGGGCGCGCGGTGATGGTGCGCCCGCGGGGTGGATACGGCGGCGTCAGCTGCCGGCCTGGCAGCGCGGGCAGTAGAAGATCGGCCGCTCCATCGGCGGCTTGCGCGCGGTGCCTCGTACGATCGGCGTGCCACAGCGCAGGCACGGCCGGCCGGCCCGGTCGTGCACCCAGGACGTGAGTCCACGCGGCCCGTCCCCGGTCGCGGTCGGCGTCGGTGACGCGACGCTGCGCTCCATGAGGCGGCGCGCCGTCATGATCAGGGAGGCGACGTCCGACACCTCGGCCGCGGGTGTCCACGGCCACAGCCGGCGCGCGTAGAGCGACTCGGCGGCGTAGAGCGTCCCGATCCCCGCGCAGACGCGCTGGTCCAGCAGCACCTCGGCGATCGGGACATCGGCCCGCCTCGCGACCCGGCGCAGCGCCTCGGCCAGGCCCGGCCCGGGGAAGTCATCCGCGAGGACGTCCGGGCCGAGGTGACCGATGAGCGTGTGCTCGTCCTCCGTCCGGACGACGTCGAGCATGCCGAGGCGGTGACCGACCGCCGTCCACCGGTCGCCGCCCAGGACCGCGCGCACCCACGGGCTGCGTGCCCGGGCCTCGGGTGTCCCCGTCCTGGACAGGCGCCACGACCCCTCCATGCGCAGGTGCGTGTGCAGGCTGCGGCCGTCGTCGAACCGCGTGAAGAGGTGCTTGCCGTAGGGGACGGTCCGCAGCACCGTCGCCCCGACGAGGTCGACGCCGGCCGCCGACGGCCACCGCAGCTCGGCGCGGACGAGCCGCTGTCCGGCGAGCGCCTCGTCGAGCGAGCGGGCCGCGCGACGCAGGATGTCACCCTCGGGCACGGGTCACCGGCCCTCGCGCAGCCGCAGACCGCGCGGCGTCGCGGCGAAGCCGGCTGCCACGAGCGCCGTGGCGACGGCGCCGTCGAGCGTCGCCCGGTCCAGGACGTCGGCCCCGTCCACGCGCTGGAGCGTCAGACGCCCGAGGCGGCCTGCCGCGGCCGTGGTGGCGAGCCCACGCGCGGCCGCGGCCAGCAGACCGACGTCCCGCGTGAAGGACAGGACCGTCCGGCCGCCCCGCTCGACGTAGAGCGCGAGCGCCCCGCCCACGAGCACGACGACGGCGCCCGGCTTGCGGCCCGGGCGGTGCGCGCCCGGGCGCCGGGACGAGGTCGAGGCATGCTCCGTGCCGGCGGGGGAGGGCGTCGTGCCATCCGCCGCCCGCTCCGTCGCTGTCGGCCCTGACCCGTGCGCCTCGCGGGTCCCTCCCTCGGCCGGCGGGGACGGCCAGGCGAGGGCAGCGCCGTAGGGGTTCGCGGGGTCCGTCGCGGCCAGGACCACGGTGGGCAGGGCGCGTCCGCGGTCGTCGACGGAACCCGTGCGCCCCGGTGACGCCGACGCGTCGTCCCCGGGTCCGGCCAGGTCGTCGAGGGCGTCGCGGGCGTCCTCGCGGAGCTCGTCCACGGCACCGGGAAGGGCGAACTGCGACCCGCCCAGGTGCTCGACGAAGTACCCGCGACGCACCTTCCCCGCCTCCTCGAGCCCGCTGAGGACGCGGTACACCGCGGTGAAGCGACCGCCGATGCCCTCCGACCCGGCGACCGCGCGCGTGAGGACGCCGTGCCGGTCCAGGAGCTGCACCGCCAGCGCATGGCTGCGGACGGTCACGTCGGGTTCGCGGTCGGGCAGCAGCGACCACCGTCCCGGCGCGTCGGCGTGCCCCGCCGGCCGGCCGGGCCGCAGGGCGATGCCGCCGAGGGCACGGCCGGTGAGGGCGCGCCCGCGAGGCGCCTGACGGCGGACCCGGTGCACGGTCCCCCCGGAGCTTGCGGCGAGGCGGGCTCGGAGGACGGCGAGGCCGTCGTTGGTCACCCAGCCCGCCCAGACGAGGTCCCACAGGGCCTCCGTGACGGCGCCCGCGGTCACCGGGACCGCCTGCGGGACGGCCGCTGCGCCGACGGACGGGTCCGGGGACGGAGCCGCTCGCGTGGCCCCGACGTCCGGCACGGCGGCACCGAGGGCGCCCCGCACCCGCTCGACGAGACCGGCCAGGAAGTACGCGCCGCCCCCGGCGAGCGCGTCGAGCACCGCCGTGTGCACCTCCCCGGCCAGGTGGCCGTCGGACTCCCGGTCGGTCGCGGGCGGCAGGGTCAGGTCCGCCGTCGCGGCCGGGTGCAGGCTGATGAGGCCGTCCCGCCCGGCGAGCGTCCCGTGACCGGCCCACAGCACCTCACCGGCCGAGGTCAGCTCGTCCAGCATCGCCGGGGCGTAGTCGGTGACGCGGGCGGGCAGCACCAGGGTCTCCCAGGCGGAGGCGGGCACGGCGGTCCCGGCCAGCTGCTCGACGACGCGCGCGACGCCGTCGACCCCGCGGAGCCGCGCCGGGGAGCGGCGGGGTCGTCCTGTTGCACCGGTCCCGTCCGTCCGCCCGGCGCCGCCGGGCTCACCGGCGGCAGGGCGGTCGAGCTCGACCACCCCCTGCCAGCGCGGCAGGAAGACGCCCAGGCTGGGCTGGGTGACCGGCTCGACCTCGGCGCGCAGCGCGGCGAGGGACCGGCGCCGCAGCACCCGCAGGACCTCGAGGTCGCACCAGTCCTCCCCGGTGCCCCCGATCGCCTCCGGCCGGAGCCGACCGAAGGCGAGCACCCGCTGGGTCTCCAGACGGCGGAGGACCTCCGTCACCACCCCCACGCCGACGCCGAGCCGCTCGGCGACCGTGGCGGCCGTGAAGGGGCCGTGCGTGCGGGCGTGGCGGCGCAGGAGGTCCCCGAGCGGGTCGGGCACGAGCTCGGTGAAGACCTCGGGGACCCCGACCGGCAGGGCGACGCCGAGGGCGTCCCGGAGCCGGCCCGCGTCCTCGACGGCCGCCCACCACTCCCGCTCGCCGTGGCGCAGGTGCAGCACGCGACGGGAGGCGACCAGCTCGTCCAGCCACGCGACGGCGTCGTCGGCGTGCTCGGGGCGGACCCTCGCCCGGACTCCCGCCAGGGTGAGCGGGCCGTGTCGCCGCACGACGTCCGCGAGGCCCTCGACGTCCCGCGCCTGGCGCTCCGGCGCCGTCCCGGACAGCTCCGCCTCCGTCCGCTCGACGGCGGCGGGGTCGAGCAGGTCCGCCAGCTGCGCCGCGCCGCCCTGGCCGAGCAGCTCGGCCAGCAGGGTCGGGTCGAGGGTCAGCGCCGCCGCCCTGCGCTCGGCGAGAGGCGCGTCGCCGTCGTAGAGGAACTGCGCCGTGTAGCCGAAGAGCAGCGACTGCGCGAAGGGCGAGGGCGTCGGCGTCGTCACCTCGACGACCCTGACCGCCCGTTGCTGCACCTGGCGCATGAGCTCGGTCAGCGCCGCGACGTCGAAGTCGTCCTGGAGGCACTCCCGTGCCGCCTCCAGCAGCACCGGGAACTCCGGGTAGCGCGACGCCACCGAGAGGAGCTGCGCCGCTCGCTGACGCTGCTGCCACAGCGGCTGGCGGCGGTCGGGCCGGCGACGGGGCAGGAGCAGCGAGCGCGCGGCCGCCTCACGGAACCGCGCCGCGAACATCGCCGAGGACCCGAGCTCGGCGCGGACCGCCTCCGCGACCTCCTCCGGCTCGACGAGGAGGTCGGCCAGGTCGACCTCCGGGCCGTCGCCCTCCTCCACCCACCGCCCGGCAGCGACGTCCCAGGTGCCGCTGCTGGTGACATCGGGCAGGCGCAGGACGATCCCGTCGTCGGAGTGCAGCGCGGCGGCGTCCAGGCCGTACCGGTCGCGCAGGCGCGCGGCGATGACCAGCGCCCACGGGGCGTGCACGCGCGCGCCGTAGGGCGAGTGCACGACGACGCGCCAGTCGCCGATCTCGTCGCGGAACCGCTCCACGACGATCGTCCGGTCGTCCGGCAGCTGCCCCGTGGCCTGGCGCTGCTCGGTCAGGTACGCCAGGAGGTTGTCCGTCGCCCAGTCGTCGAGGCCCCCGCTCCGGACCCGCTCCCGTGCGGCGGTGGCGTCGAGGGCGGCGACCTCCCGGACCCAGCCCCCGAGCGCCCGGCCGAGCTCGGCCGGGCGGCCCGGGGAGTCGCCCTTCCAGAAGGGCAGGCGTCCCGGGACCCCGGGTGCGGGGGACACGAGCACGCGGTCGGGCGTGATCTCCTCGATGCGCCAGGTGCTCGAGCCGAGGGTGAACGTGTCGCCGACCCGCGACTCGTAGACCATCTCCTCGTCCAGCTCCCCGACGCGCTTGCCGCCGCGCTGGGTCGTGGTGCCGCCGTCGGCCTCGCCGCCGGTGACGAGGAAGACGCCGTAGAGACCCCGGTCGGGGATCGTCCCCCCGCTCGTGACCGCCAGGCGGAGGGCACCGGGTCGGCCGGTGAGGACGCCACTGCTGCGGTCCCAGACGAGGCGGGGCCGCAGCTCGGCGAACTCCTCCGACGGGTAGCGGCCGGCGAGCATGTCCAGGACCGCGCGCAGGGTGCCGTCGCCGAGCTCGGTGAACGGCGCGGCGCGGCGCACGACGGCGGCGAGGTCCTCGACCCTCCACTCGTCGACCGCGACCATGGCCACGACCTGCTGGGCGAGGACGTCCAGGGGGTTCTGCGGGACGGCGAGCGACTCGATCTGGCCGTCGCGCATGCGCTGGGCGATGACGGCGCCCGGGACGAGGTCCCCGCGGAAGGTGGGGAACAGCACGCCGCGGGACACGGCGCCGACCTGGTGCCCCGCGCGACCGATCCGCTGCAGGCCGGAGGCGACGGACGGCGGCGAGCCGACCTGCACCACGAGGTCCACGGCGCCCATGTCGATCCCCAGCTCCAGGGAGGACGTCGCGACCACGGCCGGCAGGCGGCCGGCCTTGAGGTCGGACTCCGTGCGCGTCCGCTCGGTCCGGCTCATCGAGCCGTGGTGGGCGCGGGCGAGGATGTGCGCCGGGTCGCTGGTGTCGACGCCGACGGCGGCTCCCGACTGCGCCTGGACCTGCGCCGGCTGGAGGGTGCCGGGGTCCGGGACGTCCTCGCCGTGCCGCTCCGCCCACACCTCGTTCATCCGGGCCGTGAGGCGCTCGGCGCCCCTCCGGGAGTTGGTGAAGACGAGCGTCGAGCGGTGCGCGGCGACGAGGTCGACGACGCGCTCCTCGACGTGGGGCCAGATCGACGGGCGCGGCGGCGCGCCGGCCGCGGAGCCGGTGAGGTCGCCGTCGGTGCCCGCGGTGCCCGCGGTGCCC
>NZ_CAMPHH010000210.1 GCF_946885855.1 uncultured Actinotalea sp.
CGCGTGGTCATGGCGGAGCCCCTCGCGGTCGGTGGCCGCATGCTGCGGCGTGCGGTCCCGCCATCGTCCCGCGTCGACGGGGCCGCGTGGTGCGGTTCGCCCGATCGGCCCTGGGCGTCCGAGGAGTCAGGCGAGCGTCGCGAGGAGCTCGCCGCACGCCGCCTCGCACGCCCGGCACGCCTCGGCGCAGACCCGGCAGTGCTCGTGCATGCCGGCGTGCTGCTCGCACTCCTCGGCGCAGGTCCGGCACGCGGTGACGCACGCCTCGAGCTGGGCGCGGAGGACGGCGGTGTCGGTGCTCGTCTGGCGGGACAGCACCCGCGCGGTCGTCTCGCAGATGTCGGCGCAGTCCAGGTCCGTCCGGATGCACCGGCGCAGGTCCGCGACCATCTCCTCGCTCAGGCACGCGTCGGCGCACGCGGTGCACGCCTGCGCGCACGCCGCGGCCGCGTCGACGGCCCGGGCGAGCAGCTCGCGGTCCAGGCCGGTGGGGGCCGGGTGGTTCCTGATCATCGCGGTGGTCTGCACGGCGCCTCCTTCGTCGATGTCGGCGTCCCCGCCGGGCGGGAGCCCGGGCGATCGACCGGCGCCTGCGACGCTAGGCACGACGTCGCGGACCCGCATCCCCGGCGGGCTCGCGCCGCGCCGCTCGGTGAGGCGCCCCGTGCGTCGCTCAGTGCCTCGCTCAGTGCCTCGCTCAGCGCTCCTGGTCGAGCCCGACAGCGCGGGTGGCGGCGTGGGCCCAGGCCAGCGCACCGAGGTACGCGTCGCCCAGGTCGGGCACCTCGACGACGCCGCTGTCCGGGTCCAGGTCCGCCCAGTCCTCGTAGGCCTGGACGTCGGCGAGGAGACGGCCCAGCGGCGTCGGCTCGCCGGCCAGCGCGGCAGCGAGCTCGTCGGACAGCGCGACGGCGCGCAGGAGCTCCTCGGACGTCACGCCGAGCACCACGTCGAGGGCGCTGAGCAGGCCCAGCGTGAACGCGACCTCGGGCGGGACCCCGACGCACGGGGCGAGCAGCTCGCACATCCGGGCACGGGTCAGGGCCGCCGTGAGGGGCTCGACCCGCGCGGCGTCGGCCGCGGCGACGAGCAGCACGATCCAGCCGCGGAGGCGCTCGGTACCGAGCATGACCATGGCGTGCCGCACCGAGCCGAGCCGGCGGCGCAGCCCCCATGCGGCCGCGTTGGCCGCGAGCAGGATGCGGTACGTCAGAGCGGCGTCGCGCACGACGATCGACTCGAGCTGGTCGAAGGCGATGTCCGGGTCGCTGAGGCGACGCAGCAGCTCCAGGCAGGTCACCCGGTGCGGTTCGAGAGCCTTCTTGCTGATCACCTCGGGGCGCAGGAGGGCCCAGCCCTGGAACAGGTCGAAGCCGAGCGCGCGGCACCTGTCGAGCTGCTCGAGGGTCTCGACCCGCTCGGCGACGAGGAGCTGACGCCCGGCGGGCCGGGGGAGGAGCCGCCGCACGAGGGCGTCCTCGGGCAGGACGTCGTCGTCGGACGGAAGGTCGTCACCGGTTGCGAGGCCGTCGGCGGTGGTGGCGGCCGACGCGTGCTCGGCCGCCGAGGCCCGCAGGGCGGCGACCGTGGCCGCGAGCTCCTCGTCGTCGAGCTGGCTGATGTCGATCTTCACGACGTCCACGTGGGGCAGCAGGGCGTGCCGGTCCGTCTGGGACCAGAGGAAGTCGTCCAGGGCGATCCGGTGACCGGCCGCGCGCAGGCGCCGGACGCCCGCGAGCACCGCCTCGTCGGTGGGCACGTCCTCGAGGAGCTCCAGGACCGTGCTGCCCGGCTCGAACGGCAGGGGCAGCTCGCCGAGGATGAACGGCCGCGTCAGGTTGACGAAGGCGATGTGGTCGCCGACGAGCTCGTGCAGGCCGAAGACCGTGAACGTCGAGACGATGACGTGGGTCGTGGCGCGGTCCCCGAGCACGTCACCGGAGGTCGTGCTCGCCGCGTCCGGCCGGAAGAGGAGCTCGTGCGCGACGAGGGCGAGGCCGGCGTCGTACAGCCCCTGGCGCGCGACGTGCACCGCACCGCCGGTGCTGTCGGCGGCGCGGTGCAGCGGCCCCCGGCGGTCCCGCACCATGCTCGTCAGTCCTGCACCCCAGCGGGGACCGCGGTGCGGCCGCCCGTGGTGGACCGGATGGCGTGGCGGTCCTTCCCCGCGCGCTTCGCGTCGTACATCGCCGCGTCGGCCTGGGTCAGGACGGTGCTGACCGCCGCGGGGTCGTCACCGCTGTGCACCGCGACGCCGACGCTCGCGGTCACCGTGACCGTTCCCCCGTCGACGTCCACGGGGTGGGCGAGGAGGTGCCGCACGCGCTCGGCGAGCGCCGCGGCGCCGTCGTCGTCGACGCCCTCCGCCACGACGACGAACTCGTCACCACCGATCCGGCCGACGAGGTCGCGCGTGCGCACGGCGGTGCGCAGCCGGTCGGCGGTCGCGACGAGCACGACGTCCCCGGCCGCGTGCCCGAAGGTGTCGTTGACGCCCTTGAAGCCGTCGAGGTCGACCAGGAGCAGCGTCGTCGGCGTCCCGTGGCGGTGGCTGCGCGCGAGGGCCGCCTCGACCGTGCTGCTGACGAGCAGGCGGTTCGCCAGGCCGGTGAGCGGGTCGTGGAGGGACTCGTGCCGCAGGCGAGCGAGGAGCCGAGTGCGACTGAGGGCCTGACCGAGCAGGGCCCCGAGGGTGCCGTGGACGGACAGCTCCTCGGGCGCGTCCGGGACGCCGGGACGCAGGACGAGCCCCAGCGCGCCGTGCCGCACCGACCCGTCCGTGACGGGCACGACGAGGAGGCGCTCGCCGCCGGTCTGACGCAGCGCCTCGATGCAGTCGGCGTCGACGTCGGCGTCCACGTCGGCCTCGGGGCCCGCGGGTCGCTCGCCCGACCGGTGCGCGTCGTCGACGCGCACCGCCTGCGGCTCCCCGGTGCGCCACGCCCGGTCGATGACACTGCCCGCGGGTGCCCGGCCGAGCGCGTCGACGGACCCGCCGCCGAGGCCGTCCGCGGCGTGGAGGACCAGGTGCCCGTCGTCGGTCGCGAGCCAGATCGCGGCCGCAGGCGTGGTCGGCTCGGTGACGACCGCGGTCACGACGCCGTCGAGCAGGTCCTCCGTCGTCACGGAGCCGGAGCACGCCTCGGTCGCCCGTTGCAGGACCCGTGTCCGCCGGGCCGCCGCCTCCGCCTCGACACGGGCGTCGACGAGCCGGGTCTCGTAGGCGAGCCGCTCGTCCGCCCGCACGAGGGCCAGGTGGATCGGTCGGGCGCGGCCCGGGTCGGCGTCGTCGTCGTCGGTGCGCGCCGCGAGGAGGACCGCGACGCGTCCGCCGTCCGCGGCGACGAGCTCGAGACTGGTGCCGGTGAGGGCACCGTCGCGCGCCAGGCGCGGGGCGTGGGTGGTGTGCCAGAGCAGCCGTGCTCCCGGCGTCAGCAGGTCCGTGAGGCGCTCGCCGACGACGTCGCGCCCGAGCCACCGGCGCAACGCCGCGTTCGCGCGGACCACCGTCCCGTCGCCGACGACGAGGGCGACACCGCAGGGCAGCGCGGACCACGGGTCGGGCGTCGACGGATCGAGGTGCAGCGCGGAGCCGCCCTGCGTGCGCAGGTCGCGGCCGTCCTCGCGGAAGGTCTCGGTCATCGGCAGCGGTCCTTCACGCCAGCGTCGCGAGGAAGGAGCGGATCACGTCGGAGGTCTCGTCGGGGCTACTGAGGTGCGGGTAGTGCCCGGTCGCGGCGAGCCGCCGGTACCGGCTCCCGGGGATCGCGGCGGCCATCTGCTCCGCGGCGACCTCCGGCACCATGGGGTCCTCCGCGGGCTGGATCACGAGGGTGGGCGTGCTGATCAGGGGCAGGACGCAGCGGTGGTCGCCCAGGAAGATCGCCCGCGCGAACTCCAGCGCGATGTCGTGCCGCAGGCCGAGCATGCTGTCGTGCAGCTCGGCTGCGAGCTCCGGGCGCTCGGCGTGGCCCATGGCCAGCGGTGCGAGCCCGGCGACGAAGCCGGCGAAGTCCGACTCGATGCCCCGCAGCACCCCCTCCACGTCCTCCTCGGTGAAACCTCCGGTCCACCCGGGTGCGTCGACGTAGCGCGGCGACGCGCCGATGAGCACCAGGCCGCGGAACAGCTCCGGGCGGGCGGCGGCCGCGCGGGCGCCGATCATCCCGCTGGCCGAGTGCCCGACGAAGACCACGGGTCCCAGGTCGAGCTCCTCCAGCACCTCCACGAGGTCCTCGGCGTAGCCGGTCAGCTCACTGTGCCGCCGCGAGGAGTACGCCGTGACGTCCGACGCGCCGGCGCCGACGTGGTCCAGGAGGGCGACGGGGTGGTCGTCGGCGAACGCCGGCACGACGTGACGCCACATCGACTGGTCGCAGCCGAACCCCGGGCCGAGCACCAGGGGCAGGCCACGCCGCGCGCCGACGAGGGTGACGGCGTTGCGCCGGCACGCGGGGCCGGCCGCCGGGTGCCGACGGGGCTCGGTGATGAGGACGGCCAGAGGGTCCTCGGCCCGCGCGACGAGTCCGGGGTCGGATGCGATCACCGTGTCTGCTCCTGCCCCGCCTCGCCGGCCGTGTCCGTCAGGCCGCGTGATCGGCCTGACGCAGGTATCGGCAGGAATCGGGCCGCCTTGACGGACTGCCCGGTCACGGCTGGATCTCTCGGGCGACGGTGACGGCGGCCGGCACGTCACCATGACCCCATGGGCCAGGAGAGAGCGGTGGGTGAGGAGGTCTCCGTGGAGACGGGCATGACCGTGGTGCTCGCGCCGGACAAGTTCCAGGGCTGCCTCTCGGGGCCCGCGGTGGCGGCCGCGCTCGCGGAAGGGCTGCGGCGGGTGGCCTTCTCGACGCGCATCCGGACCGTCCCGCTCGCCGACGGCGGCGACGGCACGGTCGCGGCACTTCTCGATCGTGGGTGGGAGCCCCTCGACGCGACGGTGACGGGGCCGGACGGGTGGCCGGTGACCGCACGGATCGCGCGGCGCGGGTCGACGGCGGTCGTCGAGTCCGCGACCGCCTCGGGGCTCGCGCTGCTGGGCGGACGGCGTCGCCCGCTCGAGGCGGGGAGCCGCGGCGTGGGAGAGACGATCGCCGCGGCGCTCGACGCCGGGGCGCGGCACGTCGTCGTCGGCGTCGGGGGCACGGCCTGCACCGACGGCGGCGCGGGGATGCTGGCGGCCCTCGGCGCTCGCCTCCTCGACGCCGACGGGCGTCCGGTCGCCGACGGAGGTGGCGCCCTGACCCGCGTCGCGACCGTCGACCTGGCGCCGGCCCGACAGCGGCTCGCGGGGGTGACCCTGACGGTGGCGACCGACGTCGACAACCCCCTGCTCGGACCGCACGGCGCCGCGGCCGTCTACGGACCGCAGAAGGGAGCGGGTCCGGCGGACGTGCTGGCGCTGGAGGCCGGGCTCGGGCACTGGGCAGGCGTCGTCGGTGGCGACCCCGGGCTGCCGGGGTCCGGCGCGGGGGGCGGGCTCGGGTACGGGCTGGTCGCCGGCCTGGGCGGGACCGTGCGGTCCGGTGTCGACCTCGTGCTCGAGCTGGTGGGGTTCGCCGAGGAGCTCGTCCTGGCGGACCTCGTCGTCACCGGGGAGGGGCGGCTGGACCGGCAGTCGCTGCACGGCAAGGCGGTGACGGGAGTCCTCCGGGCGGTCCAGCGGGAGCGCGAGTCCCGGGCGGCGCGAGGCGGTTCGGGGCCCGTCGTCGTGGGCGTGTGCGGCGCGAACCTCCTCAGTGCCGAGGTGGCCGGCGGCCTGGGGTTCGGCCGGGTCTGGTCCTTGGTCGAACGGGCGACGTCGCCCGAGGACTCGATCGCGCGGGCAGCAGTGCTCCTGCGCGCCGTGGGGACCGAGCTGCTCGAGGCGCTTCCGGAGGCTCCGAGGGTCGAGTGAGCGAGGTCACACCTGATGCGAGTCCGAGCCGTCGTCATCCCGTGGCCACTCGCAGAGCGCTGTGACCTGCGAGTTCACCGAGTTGACGATCTTCCTTGGGTCTTTGGTCCGGGAGCCCTAGGGCCTAATGGACGGCCCGGACCGTGCGAAA
>NZ_CAMPHH010000211.1 GCF_946885855.1 uncultured Actinotalea sp.
AGCGGACGCGCATCCATCCAGATCTTCCGACCCATCCGGAGGCAACTTCTCCACTATATTCGGTCCCTGCTGCCCGGTCAAAGACCGGTCGAGCCCTCCGAGCCCACGACCAGCGCGGGAGCCAGAGGCCCCCGTCGGGTGTGGTCTGTCCCCCCGGACCGACCGGCTCAGCCGTTCGTTACTCCTCGGGGGCGAGGAAGACTCTACGCTGCCGCGGCGGCGAAGTCCAAGCCGCTGCGACGTGTCCTGGCTCACCGTCCTGCGGGCTCCGGTCGGCTCGCGACACCGGGGTCGTCCCAGGCCGGGTCGGGTGCGGCCACCCCCCTTCCACGCCCGTCGGCGCAGTCGCAGGACGGCTGGCGACGATCGCGGCCCGAGCCTGCTGCGGACCAGGTCGTCCTGCGACCGTGTCCGTCGCCGCGCGGGAGACGCCACGGCCGCTGGCGCGGCGCGGCGTCCACCCGGGGACCGGGCGGTCAGCGCATCCGCTCGGCGACCGCGAGGGTCTTCTTGCCCCGCCGCAGGACGGCCCACTGCCCGTGCAGCAGCGCGTCCGACGACAGGACCGCGTCCTCCGACGTCACGCGGACGTTGTTGACCGAGACGCCGCCCTCAGCGATGGCGCGCCGACCGGCACCGCGGCCGGCGACCAGGCCGGCCGCGACGAGGAGGTCGACCACCTCGGTCGCGTCGTCGGTGACCGCGGCCCGGGGCAGCTCGGCGACGGCGGCACCGAGGGTGGCGGCGTCGAGCTCGGCGAGGTCGCCACGACCGAAGAGGGCCTGGCTGGCGGCGATGACCTTGTCCTTCGCGTCGCTTCCGTGCACGAGGCCCGTCACCTCCGACGCCAGGGTCCGCTGAGCGGCGCGGGCCGCCGGGCGTGCCGCGACCTCCGCCTCGAGCTCGGCGATGCGCTCCGGGCTGAGGAAGGTGAAGATCTTGAGGTACCGGACCACGTCGGCGTCGTCCGTGTTGAGCCAGAACTGGTAGAAGGCGTACGGGCTCATCATGTCCGGGGCGAGCCAGATCGCGCCGCCCTCGGACTTGCCGAACTTGGTGCCGTCCGCCTTCGTGATGAGGGGCGTCGTGAGGGCGTGGACACCGACGTGCTCGGCCTTGCGGACCAGCTCGACCCCCGAGAGCAGGTTGCCCCACTGGTCGTTCCCGCCGGTCTGCAGCGTGCAGCCGTGGCGGCGGTACAGCTCGAGGAAGTCCATGCCCTGCAAGATCTGGTAGCTGAACTCGGTGAAGGAGATGCCCTCCTCGCTCGCGAGACGCCGGGCGACCGTGTCCTTGGCCAGCATCGTGCCGAGCCGGTAGTGCTTGCCGACCTCCCGCAGGAAGTCGATCGCCGTGAGCTCCCCAGTCCAGTCGAGGTTGTTCACCATGCGCGCCGCGTTGTCCCCCTCGAAGTCGAGGAACCGGGCGATCTGCGCCCGGAGCCGGTCCACCCACTCCGCAACCGTCTCCTTGGTGTTGAGGACGCGCTCCCCGGACATGCGCGGGTCACCGATGAGTCCGGTAGCGCCGCCGACGAGCGCCAGCACCCGGTGACCGGCGCGCTGCAGGTGTCGCAGCACGACGAGCTGGACCAGGTGGCCGTGGTGCAGGCTCGGTGCGGTCGGGTCGAACCCGCAATAGAGCGTGACCGGCCCCGTGGCGAGCGCCTCGCGCAACGCCTGCTCGTCCGTCGTCTGGGCCAGGAGGCCCCGCCACCGCAGCTCGTCCAGGATGTCCACCGGTCGTTCCTCCCTCGTCCGTCGCCGCCCTAGTCTGCCGTCCCTGCGGGACGACGCCGTCCACCGTCCGTCCCGGTCGAGCCGTGCCCCCGGCCGGCCCGGCGCGACGCTGCCGACCACCACCGGCGGCTGCCGCCGTCGGTGGTCAGCCCGGTGCGGTGGGACGCCGTCGTCGCGGGCCTGCGGGGCGGTAGGCCGAGACCGTCGGTTCGTCGGGGAGCCAGAGCCGCCACGGGTACGCCGTCCCGTCGCCGCCGGCGCCGCTCACGCCCACCCGCGGACCCGCCTCCCAGCGCTCGGGGCGACTGCCCGGGCACAGGACGACGGCGCCGTCGTCGTCGGTGACGGGGGCGCCGAGGTGAGCCAGGTCGAGACCCAGCGCGACGGCGAGCCGTGCGGGTCCGCGCGCGAGGTCGACGTCGCGGCGGACGACGCCCGCGGCGGTCCGCCGGCGGCGGGCCAGCTCGTGCCCCTCGACGACCTCACCGGCGCGCAGCAGCACCGCCGACGCGCGCCCCTCGGTGCCGGTGACGACGTTGACGCAGTGGTGCAGACCCAGGTGGCGGTAGACGTAGAGGTGGCCGGCGGGGCCGAACATCACCGCGTTGCGCGGCGTCCGGCCCCGGTACGCGTGGGAGCCGGGGTCGACCTCGCCGGCGTAGGCCTCGACCTCGGTCAGGCGCACCGTCACCGTGCCCTCGGCGCCCCGGACGGAGAGCCGGGCACCGAGGAGGTCCCGGGCGACGTCGAGGACGGGGCGGGCGAGCCAGTCGACGTCGGCGACCGCGAACTCGGCCGTCGGCCCGTCCGCCGTGGCCCGCGACCCGCCGGCGTCCGCACCCGGCCCGGGGCCGCTCACGGATCGAGCGCCCGCGTGCCGTCGACGGCGACGTCCGCACGGGCGCGCGTGCCCTCGCGGGCGAAGTGGCTCGTCTCCCGCTCCATCCAGCGCTCCCACTCCACCCGCATCGCCTCCCCGTCGCGCTCCAGGCCGCGCCGCAGACGCAGGGCTGCGGGCGCCTCGACCCAGACCACCAGCACCGTACGGCCCGCGACGCCGCGGGGCGCGCTGCCGCAGCCCTCCACGACCAGGACGTCCGGGACGGGTACGTCGACCCACGCGTCGTACCGTCCGGCCACCCAGTCGTAGCGCTGGTACCGCCCCGGGCGGCCGCGCGCGAGCGGGTCGAGGACCTGCGCGCCGAGGCGCTCCCCCACGCCGTCGAGCCCGGCCCAGCCCTCGTAGAGGTCGTCGAGGTGCACGACCGCGGTGCTCACCGGTCCCGGTCCGGCGGCGCGTGACGAGCCGGTGACGCCGGGGCCCTCGACGCCCGTAGCGCCCGTCGTCGCCGAGCCACCGTCGCTCGCGGGGCCCGGAGTGCCTGCCGAGACGCCACGCTCCTCCGCGCCCGCGCCGCCCGGGGGCACCGGGGCGGCGGCGAGCGCCGCGGCGAGCCGTGTCGCCAACGTGGTCTTCCCGGACCCCGCGGGACCGTCGATGCAGACGAGCCGGACGCCGCCCAGGCGTGGCGGGGTCTCCAGGACCCGCGCCGCCAGGGCGGACACCGACGTCACGCGAGCGGCCCGACCGTCACGCCGCAGTCCACCGCCGGAGCTCCCCCGACCGGTCGCGGGCCCGGACCAGCTGCTCGGCGACCCGGACCGGGGCGGTCCCACCCGTCGCCGACCGGGAGGCCAGCGAACCCTCGACGCTCAGGACCTCCCGGACCTGCGGGGTGAGGTGCTCGCTGACGGCGGCCAGGTCCTCGTCGGAGAGGTCCCACAGCTCGATGCCGCGCTCCTCGCAGACGCGGACGCACGCTCCCGCGACCTCGTGCGCGACGCGGAAGGGGACGCCCTCGCGGACCAGCCACTCGGCCACGTCCGTCGCCAGGGAGAAGCCCTGGGGGGCGAGCGAGGCCATCCGGCCGGTGTCGAACCCGAGCGTCGCGACCATCCCGGCGACGGCCGGCAGGAGCACCGTGAGGGTGTCGACCTGGTCGAACACCGGCTCCTTGTCCTCCTGCAGGTCGCGGTTGTACGCGAGCGGCAGGCCCTTGAGCGTCGTCAGCAGCCCGGTGAGGTCGCCGACCAGCCGGCCCGCCTTGCCCCGGGCGAGCTCGGCGACGTCCGGGTTCTTCTTCTGCGGCATGATGCTCGACCCGGTCGAGTAGGCGTCGGCGAGGCGCACGAAGCCGAACTCCTTGGTCGCCCAGAGGATGACCTCCTCCGACAGGCGCGAGAGGTCGACGGCCGTCATCGCCGCCACGAACGCGAACTCGGCGACGACGTCCCGGCTGGCCGTGCCGTCGATGGAGTTCTCCACGGGACCGTCGAAGCCGAGGTCCGCCGCGACCGCCGCCGGGTCCAGGCCGAGCGAGGAGCCGGCGAGCGCACCGGACCCGTACGGCGAGACCGCCGCGCGCCGGTCCCAGTCGACCCAGCGCTCGACGTCACGCATGAGCGGCCACGCGTGCGCCAGCAGGTGGTGCGCGAGGAGCACGGGCTGGGCGTGCTGGAGGTGGGTGCGCCCCGGCATGGGTGCGCCGGGGTGCGCGGCCGCCTGGTCCAGCAGCGCGTCGACGACGTCGAGCACGAGCGCGCCGACGGTCCGTGCGCTCTCGCGCAGGTACATCCGGACCAGCGTCGCGATCTGGTCGTTGCGTGAGCGGCCCGCGCGCAGCTTCCCGCCCAGGGCCGGGCCGGCCCGCTCGATGAGCCCGCGCTCGAGGGCGGTGTGCACGTCCTCGTCGCCCGGCTGCGGCGCGAAGGTGCCCGAGACGACGTCGTCGTCCAGGCGCGTCAGCGCGTCGAGCATGCCCGCGAGCTCGTCGTCCGTCAGCAGCCCCGCGCGGTGCAGGACCCGGGCGTGGGCCTGCGAGCCGCGGATGTCGTGCCGGGCCAGCCGCCAGTCGAAGTGCGTGGACCGGGACAGCTCGGCGAGCGCCTCGGCGGGACCGCCCGCGAACCGCCCGCCCCACAGGGCCGCCGACCCGGACGACGGCGCCGCACCGGGCGTCGTCGTCGGGCCGTCGGTGGTGGGCTCAGGCATCGGCCGTCGCCTCCGCCGTCGGCAAGGAGCCGGAGCCGAGGTCCTCGCCGTTGCCGAAGCGGACGTCGCGAGCGGCGGAGAGCTTGGCCGTGAGGCCGTAGATCTCGATGAAGCCCTTGGCGTGGGACTGGTCGAACGTGTCGCCCGTGTCGTAGGTGGCGAGGTTGAAGTCGTACAGGCTTGCCTCGCTGCGCCGGCCCGTGACGGTCGCGCGCCCGCCGTGCAGCACCATGCGGACCTCGCCGCTGACGTACCGCTGGGTGTCCGCGATGAACGTGTCCAGGGACCGCTTGAGCGGGGAGAACCACATCCCGTCGTAGACGAGCTCGGTCCAGCGCTGCTCGACGCCGCGCTTGAAGCGGGCCTGCTCACGCTCGACCGTGACGTTCTCGAGCTCCTGGTGCGCGGCGATGAGCGCCATCGCGCCCGGGGCCTCGTAGACCTCGCGGGACTTGATGCCGACCAGGCGGTCCTCGACGATGTCGATCCGCCCGACGCCCTGGGCGCCCGCCCGGCGGTTCATCTCCTGGATCGCCTGCAGCGGCGTCACCGGGACGCCGTCGAGCGCGACGGGGACGCCCTGCTCGAAGGTGATGGTCACCTCGTCGGCGACGGGCGGGAACGTGGGGTCGTCGGTGTAGGTGTAGACGTCCTTCGTCGGGCCGTTCCAGATGTCCTCGAGGAAGCCGGTCTCGATGGCCCGGCCCCAGACGTTCTGGTCGATCGAGAACGGGTTGTGCTTGGTCGTCTCGATCGGCAGTGCCTTGCGGTTGGCGTACTCGATCGCCTTGTCGCGGGTGAGGGCGAGGTCCCGGACCGGTGCGAGGCAGCGCAGGTCCGGCCCGAGGGACGTGATGCCCACCTCGAAGCGGACCTGGTCGTTGCCCTTGCCGGTGCAGCCGTGCGCGACCGTGGTCGCACCGAACTGCTTCGCGGCGCGCACGAGGTGCTTGACGATGACCGGCCGCGACAGCGCCGAGACGAGGGGGTAGCGGTCCATGTACAGCGCGTTCGCCTGGAGGGCCGGCATGCAGTACTCGGTCGCGAACTCGTCCCGGGCGTCGGCGACGTAGGCCTCCACCGCGCCGCAGTCGAGCGCACGGCGGCGGATGACCTCGAGGTCCTCGCCGCCCTGGCCGACGTCGACCGCGACGGCGATCACCTCGGCGCCGGTGGCGTCGGCGATCCAGCCGATGCCGACGGAGGTGTCCAGGCCGCCCGAGTAGGCGAGCACGACGCGTTCAGTCATGGGG
>NZ_CAMPHH010000212.1 GCF_946885855.1 uncultured Actinotalea sp.
GATCAGCGGCACATTCGGCGGGGCGGTGCTGCGGTGGACAGGCGTCTCAGGATCCGGGCGGGGCTTCCGGTCGCGCCGACCTCGGCCGTACCGTCGGCCCATGTCCCGCCGAATGTGCCGCTGATCCGCGCACGTCCGGTGGTGTGCCCCGAGACCTCCTGACCTCCCTGCCGTCCCGGTAGCGAAGGGGTCGAGAGCCAGGTCCGGCGGCCTCGCTCCCCACGTGCACTCCCCGCCAGCCGATCGCGGCTGGCCCGGGTCAGTGGCGCACTGGCGATGGGTCATCCGCGGCTCGTACCCCGAGACCCCAGGAGACCGCCATGACGAACCCCAGCTGGTCCTTCGAGACCCGTCAGATCCACGCCGGCCAGACGCTCGACGCGAGCGGCGCCCGCGCCCTGCCGATCCACCAGACGACGTCGTTCGTGTTCCCCGACGCCGACACCGCCGCAGCCCGTTTCGCGCTGCAGGACCTCGGCCCGATCTACACCCGCATCGGCAACCCGACCCAGCAGGCGGTCGAGGACCGGATCGCCTCGCTCGAGGGCGGCGTCGGCGCGCTGCTTCTGTCCTCCGGGCAGGCCGCGACCACCTACGCGATCCTCAACATCGCCGAGGCGGGTGACCACGTCGTGGCGAGCCCGAGCCTGTACGGCGGCACCTACAACCTCCTGCACCACACGCTGCCGAAGCTCGGCGTCCAGGTCACGTTCGTCACCGACCCGCACGACCCGCAGTCGTGGCGCGACGCCGTCCGACCCGAGACGAAGCTCTTCTTCGGCGAGACGATCCCCAACCCCAAGAGCGACATCCTCGACATCGAGACGGTCGCGGCCGTGGCGCACGAGGTCGGCGTCCCGCTCGTCGTCGACAACACCGTCGCGACCCCGTACCTCGTCCGCCCGCTCGAGCACGGTGCCGACGTCGTCACCCACTCGGCGACCAAGTACCTGGGCGGGCACGGCACGGCGATCGGCGGCGTCATCGTCGACGGCGGCTCGTTCGACTTCGCCCAGCACCCCGAGCGCTTCCCCAACTACAACCAGCCGGACGCGAGCTACAACGGTCTCGTCTACGCCCGGGACCTCGGCGTCGGCGGCGCCTTCGGCGTGAACCTCTCCTTCATCCTCAAGGCGCGCGTGCAGCTGCTGCGGGACCTCGGCTCGGCGATCTCGCCGTTCAACGCGTTCCTCATCGCGCAGGGCCTGGAGACGCTGTCGCTGCGGGTCGAGCGCCACGTGCAGAACGCGCAGGCCGTGGCCGAGTGGCTCGAGGCGCGCGACGACGTGCGCACGGTGCACTACGCCGGCCTGCCCTCCAGCCCGTGGCACGCCAACGCCCGCAAGTACGCCCCGCGGGGCACCGGCGCCGTCGTCGCCTTCGAGCTCGAGGGCGGCGCGGAGGCGGGCAAGCGGTTCGTCGACGCCCTCGAGCTGCACTCGAACGTCGCGAACATCGGTGACGTGCGCTCGCTGGTCATCCACCCGGCGTCGACCACGCACAGCCAGCTGACGCCGGAGCAGCAGGCGCTGTCCGGCATCACGCCCGGACTCGTGCGCCTGGCGGTGGGCATCGAGCACGTCGACGACATCCTGGCCGACCTCGACGCCGGGTTCCGAGCGGCCAAGGGGGCCTGATGAGCGCCCCCTCCCGCCGAACCGCGTCCCAGGGAGCGCACGACGTGGACACCGCGGGCCGCCGTCGGGCGAGCGACGTAGGTTGGCGCGTCGTGCACACCCCGACGACGACGGACGCCCCCGCCGCAGCCGGACGCCGCGAGCCCGTCTGGGCCGGTGGCACGCCCGTGCCCGCGAGCGCGGCGTGGCGGGAGGGGGACCCGGCCGGCGACCGGCTGTTCCGGTCGATCGGCCCGCTGACGCTCGAGGGCGGCGAGACGCTGCCCGACGTCACGGTCGCCTACGAGACCTGGGGCACGCTCTCCCCCAGCGGGGACAACGCCGTGCTCGTCCTGCACGCCCTCACGGGCGACTCGCACGTCTTCGGGCCGTCCGGTCCGGGCCACCCGACGGCCGGCTGGTGGGACACCCTGGTGGGCCCCGGCTGCCCGATCGACACCGACCGGTACTTCGTCGTCGCGCCCAACGTCCTCGGCGGGTGCCAGGGCACCACCGGCCCGGCGACGAACGCCCCGGACGGGCGGCCCTGGGGCGGGCGCTTCCCGTTCGTCACGACCCGGGACCAGGTCCGCGCGGAGATCGCGCTGGCCGACGCGCTGGGGATCGACAGCTGGGCGTTCGTCGTCGGCGCGTCCATGGGCGGGATGCGGGTCCTCGAGTGGGCCGTCACGGCACCGGACCGGGTCCGCTCGCTCGCGGCCATCGCGACGACGGCGCAGACGACGGCGGACCAGATCGCCTGGGCGCACCCGCAGCTCGAGGCGATCCGCAGCGACCCGGGCTGGCACGGCGGCGACTACTACGACCTGCCCGAGGGCCGGGGGCCGCACGTCGGGCTCGGCATCGCCCGGCAGATCGCCCACACCACCTACCGGGCGGCGGTCGAGCTCGACGAGCGGTTCGGCCGGCAGGCGCAGGGCGCGGAGGAGCCGCTGGGCGGCGGCGGGCGCTACGCCGTCCAGTCCTACCTCGACCACCACGCGGGCAAGCTCGCCCGGCGGTTCGACGCGAACTCCTACCTCGTGCTCACCGAGTCGATGCTGTCCCACGACGTCGGGCGCGAGCGCGGCGGGGTCGAGGCGGCCCTGGCCACGGTGCCGGCTCGCGCCCTCGTCGTCGCGGTCGACTCGGACCGGCTGTACCTGCCCGAGCAGTCCGAGCGCATCGCGGCGGCGCTGCCCGGTGCGGAGCGCAGCCACCTCATCCACTCCGACTTCGGGCACGACGGCTTCCTCATCGAGTTCGACCAGCTGGGCACGCTCGTGCGCGAGTTCCTCGGCTGAGCGGTTCGGCCCCGGCGCCCCGGGGCGCGGCACACCGGTGAGGACAGCCGGCGGCCCGCTCCCTACGATGCGGTCCATGGCCAGCGACGTCGCGACGACCGACCGCCTCCTGCGCGCCCAGTGGCTGCGGCTGCGGGAGTGGCTGGACGAGCTCGACGACGACGCGACGCGCGCCGCGAGCGTCCTGCCCGGATGGACGGTCGCCGAGCTGGTCGCCCACCTGGGTCGCGTCCTGGACGCCCTGGCGGTCACGCAGCCGGCCGACGGCGACGCGCAGCCGGTGGGCCTCGGCCGGTACCTGCGCCTGGCCGCCGAGCGGGCGGAGCGGATCGACGCGGTCACGCGCGCGCTGGCGCAGGAGATCGCGGCCGACCCGCTCGGCGCACTGGACCGCCACGCCGACGACGCCTTCGCCCAGCTGCACGAGCTGCGCAGCCAGGCCGCGGACCCCATCGTCAGGACGCGGGTCACGGACATCCGGCTGTCGGACTTCCTGCTCAGCCGCCTGCTGGAGCTCGTCGTCCACGGCGACGACCTGGACCGGTCGCTCCCGGCCGTGCCCGGCGACATCGTGATCGACGAGGCCCTCACCGTCGTGTCGGACGCCCTCCTGGAGGTCGTGATGGAGCGCGGCGGGTGGGAGCTCGAGGTCGTCGAGCCGCGCGCCTGGGTGCGCCTGGCCTGCGGCCGCACGCCGCTGGACGCGAGAACCATCGGGGCCGCGCTGCGGCCGCGCTACACCTCCGACGCCACCCCGGACCTCACCGGGGTCCTCCCGCTCGTCTGACGGCCGGCGTCCGTCGTCCGTCTGACACCCGCGGGGCCAGCGCCTACGGTGGCGGACATGACCATGCTCGCCGCCGTCGCCGTCCGCACCGACCCTCAGGACCCGCTGTCCGGCCTGGAGCTGCGTCAGGTCGAGCGGCCCGGCGACCGGGACCTCCCGCCGCACTGGTCCGTCGTCGACGTGCGCGCCGCGAGCCTCAACCACCACGACCTGTGGTCCCTGCGCGGCGTGGGGCTGCCCGACGAGGCGCTGCCGATGGTCCTCGGCTGCGACGCGGCGGGGGTCACCGCGGACGGGCAGGAGGTCGTCGTGCACGCCGTCGTCGGCGCGACGGGCCACGGCGTCGGGCCCGGCGAGCGCCGTTCGCTGCTGTCCGAGAGGTACCCGGGCACGCTCGCCGAGCAGGTCGCCGTCCCCACCTGGAACCTCGTGCCGAAGCCGGCGGAGCTGAGCTTCGTGGAGGCCGCGTGCCTGCCGACGGCGTGGCTCACGGCTTACCGGATGCTCTTCACCAGCGCCCGCCTCGCCCCGGGCGACCGCGTCCTGGTCCAGGGCGCGGGCGGCGGGGTCGCGTCCGCCGCCGTCCAGCTCGGCGCCGCCGCGGGCCTGGAGGTCGCCGTGACCAGCCGCGACGCCGGCAAGCGCGAGCGCGCCCTGGCGATGGGCGCCGCCGTCGCCGTCGAGCCCGGCGCCCGCCTGCCGTTCCGGGCCGACGCCGTCCTGGAGACCGTCGGCGCCGCGACGTGGAGCCACTCGGTGCGCAGCGTCCGCCCCGGCGGCACGATCGTCGTCGCCGGCGCCACGACCGGGGACCCCGCTCCCATGGAGCTGACGCGGATCTTCTTCACCGAGGTCTCCGTGCTCGGCGCGACCATGGGCGACAAGGACGACCTCGAGGCCCTCCTGCGCATGCTCGTCCGCACCGGCGTCCGCCCCACCGTCGACACGACCGTCCCGCTGGACCGCGCCCCCGAGGGCTTCGCCCGCCTCGCGTCCGGCGCGCAGGTGGGCAAGGTCGTCGTGACGGTCGGCTGAGCGTGCCCGCCGACGACGGCGCCTGGGTCCCCGACGTCCTCGGCCCCGGGTTCGAGGCGCGCACGCTCCCGCTCGCCGACGACGCCGAGGGCGAGGCCGTCGCGACGCTCGTCCGCTACCGCCCCGGCACGCCGGAGCCCACCCGACCGGCCCGCGCGGTGCTGTACCTGCACGGCTGGAACGACTACTTCTTCCAGGTGGACCTCGCCCGGTACTGGCACGGCCAGGGCGTCGCCTTCCACGCCCTCGACCTGCGCAAGTACGGCCGGAGCCTGCGCCCGCACCAGACGCCGAACCACGTCGAGCACCTCGCGACCTACGACGAGGAGATCGGCCTGGCCCTGGACGCGATCCGCGCCGACCTGGGCCGGCACGCCCGGGTGCTGCTCATGGGGCACAGCACCGGCGGGCTCGTCGCGTCCCTCTGGGCGGACCGCCATCCCGGTCGCCTCGCCGGGCTCGTGCTCAACAGCCCCTGGCTGGAGATGACCGGCTCGTCGGTCGCCCGGCTGGTCTCGGCCCCGGTCGTGCAGCAGATCGCACGGCTGCACCCTCTGACGCCGATGATCGCCCGCGATCCCGGCTTCTATGCCCGCACCCTGCTGACCCGTTACGGCGGGGAGTGGGAGTACGACGAGCGCTGGCGCCCCACGCCGTTCTTCCCGATCCGTGCCGGTTGGCTGCAGGCGGTCATGGAGGGCCACGCGCGGGTGGCGCGGGGGCTGGCGATCGACACCCCCGTGCTCATGGCGGCGTCGGCACGGAGCGTCATCGGCCCCCGGTGGCGCGAGGAGATGCGCGCGGCCGACGTCGTGCTCGACGCCGACCTCCTGGCCCGCCGCGCCGTGCTCCTCGGTCCGCTGGTCACGGTCCTGCGCGTCGACGGCGGGCTGCACGACCTGACGCTCTCACCGGCGCCGGTCCGGGAGCGCTTCTACGCGGAGGTCACCCGCTGGCTCGCGGCCTACGGGTGGGCGGGACCTACCCTTCCCGCGTGAGGTCGCCCAGGCTCGGCCCGTCCGCGTCGCCGACCCGCCACACCGACCAGCCGTCGACGACGGTGCCGCCGGAGGCGAACGCCGCCGCGCGGTCCGGGTCGCCGAACCGCTTGCCGCGGGTCTCGACAGCGCCGTCGGCGTGCAGCACCGCGTCGTAGCGCTCGCCGCGCCGACGGCGGACCCACACGAGCGGCGTCGGCCCCCCGCACCGCTCCGCGAGGGCCGCCAGCCGCGGGTCCGGACCGTTGCGTCGGTACTCGCTCGTCGTGGACGACGGGATCGCCGAGGCATCCGCGGGCA
>NZ_CAMPHH010000213.1 GCF_946885855.1 uncultured Actinotalea sp.
CCTCGACAGGCCGCAGTTCGACGCGCTCATGGCCGCCGTGCGGGCCGGCTCGGTCGAGCAGTACCTGGCCGCCAACCCCGACGCCGTCGACAGGCTCGGCGAGACGACGCCCTGATCCGACGGGACGGGTCCCTTCGGCGCCCCTACCGCCGGACCGCCTGCTCGCCGCTCGCCGCGGACCGGCCGGCCCAGCTCCCGCACGGTGAACGTCCGGCGCACGGCCGCGGGTGCCAGCTCGACCAGCGCGGAGCGGTGTCGCCGTGTCAGGGCCAGGACGAGGTCTGCCTCGCGCACCATCTCCTCGGTCACCTGCCGCGCGGCGAACCCCGCGTACGAGACGCCGACGGCGTCCAGGAGGGCGGTCATGAGCGGAGCAACCGGGGCCCCGACCACGGCGCCCACGCCCGCGCTCTCCACCCGCACCCCGGAGTCCGGACCCAGCGCCGCCGTGAGAAGCCGCTCGACGGCGGGGGAGCGGCAGATGTTGCCCGTGCAGACCGTGAGGACGGTGAAGGGCGCCGGCACGGGGTCCCCCGAGGCCTGGCTCGGGAAGGAGGGGTAGGTCACACGGCCTCCTGGTGGGAACGGTCCCGGTCAGTGTGGACCATTCACGACGGTTCTCCCACGGCCGATGAGCCGTGGTGCTGAGATCGGCCTGGGTCGTCCACCTCGCGGTGGGCTGCCTCCTCGTGCTCGTCCACGGCCTCCTCGCACCCGGGACGCTCCAGGACGCCGTCTACGCGACGGCCGCTCTGGTGGCGCTGGCCGGCCTCTCGTGGGGCGTCCGGGTGCACCGGCCGCCACGGCGTCGCGCCTGGCTGCTGCTGGGCTCCGGTGCTGGGCTCTGGGTCGCAGGCGACTTCGCCTGGGGCGTGCTGGGCGCGAGCGTGGGGCCACAGGCGTCGCCGTCGGCGATGGACGTGCTCTACCTCCTCGGCTACCCGCTGCTGGCCGCGGGGCTGTGGCAGATCACCGCCCGGGCCTCCCGGGCCGGGAACCTCATCGCGGTCCTCGACACCCTCATCGTGACCACCGCGGTGACGCTCGTGCTGTGGGTGGTGGTCGTGCACCCGTCCTGGGCGCAGCCCGGGGGCTCGACAGCCGACCGTGCGGTCGGCCTGCTGTACCCGATCGCGGATGCGGTGCTCGTCGCCTACCTCGTCCACCTGCTCATCACCACGCGCCGACGCAGCGCGTCGCTCCTGCTGCTCGGCGTCGGGTTCGGCGTCGTGCTCGCCGGGGACGTCGTCTACCAGCTCGTCCGCGTCCACCCCGACGTCGCGGGGGGCGCGCCACCGGTCGAGACGCTCTGGCTGATCGCCTACTTCCTGTGGTCCGCCGCCGCCCTGCACCCGGACATGGCGACCGTCGGCTCCGCGCGCCGGCCCGGCATCACGGGCGAAGGGTCGAGCACGCGGGTGGTCTACCTCGCGGGTGCCACGCTGCTCCTGCCCGGCGTGCTGCTCGTCGAGTCCGCGCTCGGGGTTCCCGTGCACGGCACCACGGTGGGGCTCTTCTCCGTCGCGACCATCGGCCTGCTGGCCGCGCGGCTCGTCCTCATGATCCGCCGGATGCAGGATCAGGCGTCCCACCTGGTCCGCCTCGCCGACACCGACTTCCTCACCGGCCTGCTCAACCGTCGCCGGCTCGTGCACCACCTGTCGCAGCTCACCGGCGAGGTCCGCCGCGGTGAGCGCGACGGGTCGGCCGCGCTGCTCGTCGTCGGGCTCAGCCGGTTCACGGAGATCAACGACACCCTGGGCCACCGCATCGGCGACGACCTCCTGCGCGCCGTCGCCGGTCGCCTGACGGAGCACCGCTGCGAGGGTGCCGTGCTCGCTCGGCTCGGCGGCGACGTCTTCGGGATCCTCCTGCCGCACGCCGGCACCGCGGACCAGGCCCTGGCGTGCGCGGCGGAGGTCACCGGACTGCTGAGCCGCCCGTTCGTCGTCAGCGACCTCGGGGTGGACGTCCAGGCCGGCGTCGGCGTGGTCCTCACGCCCGACGACGGCGTGGACCCCGCCGTCCTGCTGCACCAGGCCGACGTCGCGATGTCCGCGGCTCGCGAGCGGTCCGACCACGTGGCTCGCTTCGACCCGGCCATGGAGGTCGGCGGCGCCCTGGCCCCGGAGCTCATGGCCGACCTCGGCGACGCGTTGGAGGAGCGCCGGGTCGTGGTGCACTACCAGCCGCAGATCAGTCTCGGCACGGGACAGGTGGTCGGCGCCGAGGCGCTCGTGCGCTGGCAGCACCCGGTGCACGGGCTGCTCGCTCCCGGCGCCTTCGTCCCCGCCGCGGAGCGGACCGGCCAGATCCGCCCGTTGACCCGGTACATCCTCGACGCCGCGCTCGAGCAGTGCGCGCGGTGGCAGGAGCGCGGGCCGTTCACCGTCGCCGTCAACCTCTCGGTGCGCAACCTGCTCGACCCGCGGATCGTCGACGACGTCCGCGAGGCCCTCGAACGCCACGGCGTCGACCCGCGCCGCGTGGAGCTGGAGATCACCGAGACGAGCGCGATGGTCGACCCGGAGCGGTCCGGGCATGCGCTGCGGGCGCTCCACGCGCTCGGGGTGGTCCTGTCGATCGACGACTACGGCACGGGCTACGGGTCCCTCGCCTACCTGCAGGAGCTGCCGGTCTCCCGTCTCAAGATCGACCGGACCTTCGTCGCCGGGCTCCGGGACAGCGCTGCGTCCGAGGCCATCGTGCGGTCCATCGTGGAGCTCGCCCAGCGGCTCGGGCTGTCGGTCGTGGCCGAGGGTGTCGAGGACGACGAGACGCTGCTGATCCTGCGGGACATGCGGTGCGACTTCGCCCAGGGGTACGGGATCGCGCGGCCCCTACCGGCCGAGCGGCTCGCCGACGCGGCGGAGGAGGTCCAGGGGCGGGTGCCCGCGCGCCTGGGCGTGCTGCCTGCCACGACGGGCGAGGTCCCGCGGCCGCGCACCGGAGAGGCTTCCCCCGTCGCAGGCCGCGGCGGTGCGGGCCATGCCCGGGCACACGCTCCCGAGGCGCGTTGACCCCCTGACCCGCCGAGGACGTTCGTCCCGCGCAACGACGCCCCCACCGGGATAAACACGGTGTGAGGTGGTCGCGATGATGCGGGTACGGATCCACGGGCGGGGCGGACAGGGTGTCGTCACCGCCGCGGAGCTGCTGGCGGAGGCCGCGTTCCGGCAGGGCCGGCACGCCCAGGCCTTCCCGTTCTTCGGCTCGGAGCGGACGGGCGCGCCGGTCGTGGCGTTCTGCCGCATCGACGACGCGCCGATCCGCGCCCGCGACCCCGTCACCACCCCGGACGCGGTGATCGTGCAGGACCTCACGCTGCTCGGGCACGTCGACGTCCTCGCGGGGCTGCGCCCCGACGGCTACGTCCTGCTCGACAGCCCGCGCCGCCCCGCCGACCTCGGCCTGCACGGCGCCCCGCCGCCGGACGGCACGACGGTCGTGCCCGTCCCGGCCACCGCCATCGCGCGCGAGCACCTCGGCCGCCCCCTGCCCAACACGCCGCTGCTCGGCGCGTTCGCCGCTGCGACGGGGATGGTGAGCCTGGACGCCGTCGTCGCAGCGCTGCTGGAACGGTTCCCGGGCGCCGTCGGCGAGCGCAACGCGGCTGCCGCCCGCGCCGCGTACGAGCTGGTCCTCGGCCCGGCCGACCGGTTCGTGCCCAGCCCCTACGAGGACGGCGTCTGGATCCCGGAGGTGTCCCGTGCTGCAGCAGGTTGAGGGCTCCAAGGCGGTCGCGGCCGCCGTGGCGGCGTGCCGGCCGCAGGTGATCTGCGCCTATCCGATCTCCCCGCAGACGCACATCGTCGAGCAGCTCTCCCGCCTGGTGAAGGCCGGCCAGCTGCGCTGCGAGTACCTCAACGTCGACTGCGAGACGTCCGCGCTGTCCGGGCTCATCGGCGCCGCCGCCGTCGGCGCCCGTACCTACACCGCGACCTCCAGCCAGGGCCTGCTGCACATGTCCGAGGCCGTGTTCAACGTCGCCGGGCTCGGCCTGCCGATCGTCATGACCGTCGCCAACCGCGCCCTCGGCGCGCCCATCAACATCTGGAACGACCACTCCGACTCCATGTCCCAGCGCGACGCCGGCTGGATCCAGGTCCACGCGTCCTCCAACCAGGCCGCCGCCGACCTGCACGTGCTCGCGTTCCGCCTGGCCGAGACCGTCTCCCTGCCGGTCATGGTCTGCATGGACGGGTTCGTGCTCACCCACGCCACCGAGCGCGTGGACGTACCCGACGCCGCCGTGGTCGACCCCTTCCTGCCCCCGTTCGCCCCGCACGAGCGCCTGGACCCGGACGAGCCCGTCTCGATCGGCGCGATGGTCGGCCCCGAGGCGTTCACCGAGGTCCGCTACGTCGCCCACCGCCGCCACCTGCGGGTGCCGGAGGTCCTGCCCGGGCTCGCCTCGGAGCTCAGCCACGTGCTGGGCCGCGCCGTGCCGGGCGTGGTGGAGCCCTACCGGCTGGAGGGCGCGGAGACCGTCGTCGTCGCGCTCGGGTCCGTGGTCGGGACGCTCCAGGACGTCGTCGACGCCGCGCGCGAGGCCGGCCACGCCGCCGGGCTGCTCGGCCTGACCCTCTACCGGCCCTTCCCGGCCGCGGCGGTGCGGGACGCGCTCGCGGGGGCGCGACGCGTCGTCGTCGTGGAGCGGGCGTTCCAGACCGGCGTGGGCGGGATCGTCGCCGACGACGTCCGGCGCTCCCTCCCGGCCAACGGTCACGGCCGGCGCGCGGGGGACGGGAACGGGCACCCGACGCTGCACACCGTCGTTGCCGGGCTCGGCGGGCGGCCGATCACCCGGGCGTCGCTGACCGCGGTGCTGGACCGCGCCGTCGTCGGCGACCTGCCGGACCTGACCTTCCTGGACCTCGACGAGGCGCTGCTGGCCCGGGAGGGGGCGCTCGCGGACGTCGAGCGTCTCGGCGCCGATGGAGCAGCCCGGACCCCCGCGGAGGTGGCGCCATGAGCACGGTCGACCTCGGGATGCCCGTGAAGTACTACCAGGTGGGCAGCTGGGCCGTCGGGAACCGGCTGCTGGACCCCGAGCGGCGCAGCGGCCAGGCGCGTCTGGACCGCAGCAACGCCCTGACCTCCGGGCACCGCGCGTGCCGCGGGTGCGGGGAGGCGCTCGGCGCGCGCTACGTGCTCGATGCCGCGATGCGCGCCACCGAGGGCCGGATGGTCACCGTCAACGCCACCGGCTGCCTCGAGGTGTTCTCGACCCCCTACCCGGAGACGAGCTGGCGCGTGCCGTGGCTGCACTCGCTGTTCGGCAACGCCCCGGCCGTCGCGTCCGGCGTCGCGGCGGGCCTGCGGGCGCTCGGCCAGGACGACGTGCGCGTCGTCGCCCAGGGTGGGGACGGCGGGACCGTGGACATCGGCATGGGCGCGCTGTCCGGCATGTTCGAGCGCGACGACGACGTCCTGTACGTCTGCTACGACAACGGCGGCTACATGAACACCGGGGTGCAGCGCTCCGGCGCGACGCCGCCCGCGGCCCGCACGGCGACCACCCAGGTGGTCGGGCCCGAGCCGGGCAACCCGTTCGGTCAGGGCAAGGACATGGCACGCATCGCCATCGCCCACGACGTCCGCTACGTCGCCACCGCGACCATCGCCGACCTGCGGGACCTGGAGGAGAAGGTCACCCGCGCCATGTCCTACCGCGGCGCCCGGTACCTGCACGTGCTCGTCCCGTGCCCGCTGGGCTGGGGCACCGAGTCCGCCGCGACGGTGCGCGTCGCGCGGCTGGCCGTCGAGAGCGGGTTCTTCCCCGTCCTCGAGGCCGTCGACGGCGCCGTGACGGCCGTGCGGCGGATCCGCCGGCGCGTGCCCGTCGAGGAGTACCTGCGCGACCAGGGCCGGTACGCGCACCTGTTCAAGCCCACCCGCCAGCAGGACGTCATCGACCACCTGCAGGCGATCGCGGACCGCAACATCGCCCGGTACGGGCTGGTCCCACCGGTCGCGGAGCTGCCGCCCGCGGTGCCTGCAAAGTCCGCCGGACCCGAGCCCACCC
>NZ_CAMPHH010000214.1 GCF_946885855.1 uncultured Actinotalea sp.
CGTCGGCCACGGCGAGGACGCGGACCGCGAGCTCGACCTGCCCGAGCTCTTCCGCTTCACCCTCGACCGCGGCGCGCTGGACGACGAGATCCAGGAGGCCGCTTGGGTCGCGCCGGACGGGGCCGACCAGCGGTTCCGCGACGGCGCCGTCGGCTCCGCAGAGCAGCCCGGTGCGGGCGGGTGGACGGAGCCGGAGCCCCGGGCCGACGACGACGCCGCGGGCCGCCCGGTCTTCCGCTGGCGGCCGCGCCGGCCGATCCCGGAGGACGACGACTTCTTCGAGAACGTCTGGCGCGAGTTCCGCGAGCACGGCAACGTGCTCTGACCGCGGTGGCCGGGCTGCCCGCACCGTGGGCGCGGGTCGCTCGGTCGTCCGGTGACCCGGCGACGGGTCCTCAGACCAGCTCGACGCGGTCGGCCTGGGGGCCCCGGTCGCTCTGGCGGACCTGGTAGCGCACGCGGTCCCCGGGCTCCAGCGCGTCGAGGTCCCGCAGGACCGACACGTGCACGAAGAGGTCCGGGCCGCCCGCGTCCGGCGTGATGAAGCCGAAGCCCCGGTCGGCGTCGTAGAGCT
Source organism: uncultured Actinotalea sp. (assembly GCF_946885855.1). The sequence continues at coordinate 575 of NZ_CAMPHH010000214.1, forward strand.
TGACGACGCCCTCGCCACCGCGCGTCGGTGCCGCGGGTCCCCGCGCCGGGCCGCCGGAGGTCCGCGCCGGTGCACCCGAACCCCGCGACGGTGCGGCGGAACCCCGCGCCGCTGCACCCGGTGTCCTCGCCTGCCCGGCCCGGGCTCTGCCCGCCGGGGCGGCCGAGCCGCGCGCGAGGCGCACGTCGCGCGCCTGCGGACCCCGGTCGCCCGTGACGACGTCGTACGTCACGCGGTCGCCCTCCTCGAGCTCGGTGAGCCCTCCCGCGAGTGCCTTGACGTGGACGAAGACGTCGTCGCCGCCGGAGTCCGGGGCGATGAACCCGAAGCCCTTGTCCGGGTCGTACCAGGTCACGGTGCCGTCCGCGCCGTCGGCGCCCTGGGCCGTCGCGACCGGGCCGCTCGCCTGGGTGCTCAGCGGCAGCAGGTGGTCCGCCTGCGGACCCTTCTCGCCCTCGACGACGAGGAACGCGACCCGCTGCCCCTCGGTGATCACGCCGCCGGTCACGATGGCCGAGCTGTGCACGAAGATCTCTGCACCGCCGCCGTCGGGGCTGAGGAACCCGTACCCCTTGGTCGGCTCGTACCAGGCGACGGTGCCGAGCACCCCCAGCGAGCCGTCGGCGGCCTCGCCGCCCGTGACCCGCACGCGCCGCGCCTGCGGACCGCGGTCGCCCTCGCCGACCTCGAACTCCACGACCTGCCCCTCGCGGAGGACCTTGTTCGCGTCGCCGCCGACGATCTCGGAGGCGTGGACGAACAGGTCCTCGGCCTCCGGCTCGCGGGCGATGAAGCCGAACCCCCGCTCGGCGTCGAACCAGCGGACAGTTCCCTCGGGCACGGTGACTCCTTGTCGGACGACGGTCGGTGTCCCCCAGTGTCCCCCGCCGGACGGGCCCGGGTCGCCGATCCGCGTCCCGTTCGGGCGGGCCGGGCCCAGCCGAGGGGGCACCGCGCCGCGGCGCGGGCTACGGCGCCAGGCCCGGTGTCGACTCCCGCAGCACGACGCTCCCGGCGACCTCGACCAGACGCGGCTCGGCGGCGGGAGGGGCCAGTGCCAGCTCCGTCGCCGCGACGCCGATCTCCTCCAGCGGCAGGCGCACCGTCGTCAGGGCCGGGGTGATGTCGCGGAGCGTCGCGATGTCGTCGAAGCCCGCCACGGCGACGTCGTCGGGCACCCGGACCCCGGCGTCGCGCGCCGCGGCGATCGCGCCGACGGCCATGACGTCGTTGACCGCGAGGACGCACTGCGGGCGGGTGGGGGAGCGCAGCAGCGCGTCCATGGCCTCGTAGCCGCCGTCCCGGGTGAACGCGGAGGTGACGACGAGGGCCGGGTCCACCGCGGTCCCGCGCTCGGCGAGGCCGTGGACGTAGCCCTCGTGGCGCTCGCGGGCGGTGAGGTGGTCCGCCGGGCCCGCGAGGACCCCGAATCGCCGGTACCCCCGCTCGTGCAGCGCGGTGGCCAGCGCCGTCGCCCCGGCGCGGTTGGCGACGGCGACCGTGTCGACCCCCAGCAGCGGCTGCCCGACGAGCGCTGCGGAGCCGCCGGAGGCGCGGAAGTCCTGCAGGGCCCGGCGCAGGGCGGCGTTCGCGTCGTCGTCGTCGCGGCGGCCCCCGGCGAGGATGATCGCGCGGGCGCGCTGGCGGCGCAGCACCTCCACGAGCCGGGGCTCGCGGGCCGGGTCGTGGTGCGTGCTCGCGAGGACGACGGCGAGGTCGGCCTCCTCCGCGGCGCGACCCACGCCCGCGGCGATGGAGGAGAAGTACGGATCGGTGATGTCGTGCACGACGAGCCCGAGGGACGCGGTCCGGCCGCGGGCCATCGCCTGGGCGTTGGCGTCGGGGGCGTAGCGCAGGCGCTCGGCGGCGGCGAGGACGCGGTCGCGCAGGTCGGCCCGGACCGTGCGGGTGGCGCTGCCGTTGATGGCGCGCGAGGCGGTCGCGAGGGAGACGCCGGCCTCGCGGGCCACCTGGCTCAGGGTCACCGGTCCGGGCTGGGTCACGCGGCTCAGGGTAAGGGCTTACCCGCGCGCGGGGAACGTCCTTGACGGTCGCGGGCGAGCCACCTACGCTCATCGGAAAGCGCATTCCGACGTTGTCGGGCCTGCGCGCGCGCCGCCGGTCGGCGCGCCTCGTGGGCGGGCTCCCCGCCGGACACCTGTCGACGAAGAGAGGCCTCGATGACGACGCTGCGGATCGCGATGAACGGCATCACCGGGCGGATGGGCTACCGCCAGCACCTCGTCCGCTCCATCCTGCCGATCCGCGACGCCGGTGGCGTGGTCCTGCCCGACGGCACGCGCCTTCAGGTCGAGCCGGTCCTCGTCGGCCGCAACGAGGCGAAGGTCCGCGAGATCGCCGAGCGTCACGGGGTCGAGCACTGGACGACCGACGTCGACGGCGTCCTCGCCGACCCCTCGATCGACGTCTACTTCGACGCCCAGGTGACCTCCCGCCGCGTCGCGGCGCTCACGGCCGCGATGCGGGCCGGCAAGCACGTCTACACCGAGAAGCCGACGGCCGAGACCCTCGGGGAGGCGGTCGAGCTCGCCCGCGTCGCGCGAGATGCGGGCGTCACCGCCGGCGTCGTGCACGACAAGCTCTACCTGCCCGGGCTGGTCAAGCTCCGCCGCCTCGTCGACGAGGGCTTCTTCGGCCGGATCCTCTCCCTGCGCGGCGAGTTCGGGTACTGGGTGTTCGAGGGCGAGGTCCAGGCGGCACAGCGCCCCTCGTGGAACTACCGCAAGGAGGACGGGGGCGGCATCACCGTCGACATGTTCTGCCACTGGAGCTACGTCCTGGAGGGCATCCTCGGCCCGGTCGAGTCCGTCTACGCGCGCACCGCCACCCACATCCCGACGCGCTGGGACGAGCAGGGCGAGCCCTACCCGGCCACCGCCGACGACGCCGCGTACGGCATCTTCGACGTCCGCACCCCGGGAGGGGACCCCGTCGTCGCGCAGATCAACTCCTCCTGGGCGGTGCGGGTGTACCGCGACGAGCTCGTCGAGTTCCAGGTCGACGGCACGCACGGCTCCGCGGTCGCGGGGCTGAACAAGTGCGTCGCGCAGCAGCGCGCGCACACCCCCAAGCCCGTCTGGAACCCGGACCTGCCGGTCACGGAGTCCTTCCGGGACCAGTGGCTCGAGGTCCCGGCCAACGCCGACCTCGACAACGGGTTCAAGCTGCAGTGGGAGGAGTTCCTGCGCGACGTCGCCGCGGGGCGGGAGCACCGCTTCGGCCTGCTGTCGGCGGCGCGCGGCGTCCAGCTCGCCGAGCTCGGGCTGCGCTCGTCGGCCGAGGGCCGCCGGCTGGAGGTCTCGGAGATCTCCCTGTGACCGAGGCGGGCGTCGCCGCGGCGGCCGCCACCGGGTCGTCGTCGGGGGACCTGTCGCGACTGTCCCTCAACACCGCCACGACCAAGGCGTGGACGCTGCGCGAGGCAGCCGAGGGTGCCGCCCGAGCGGGCCTCGGCGCGATCGGCCCCTGGCGGGACCGCGTGCAGGAGGTCGGCGCCGCCGAGGCCGCCCGGATCGTCGCCGACCTGGGGCTGCGCGTCTCCTCGCTGTGCCGGGGCGGGTTCCTCACCGCGGCCGACGACGCCGCGGTGCGCGCCGCGCTGGAGGACAACCGCCGCGCGGTCGAGGAGGCCGCGACGCTCGGGACACGCGAGCTCGTCATGGTCGTCGGCGGCCTGCCTGCCGCGAGCACCCCGGGCGGCCCCGCGCTGCCCGGCGGCGACCGCGACCTCGTCGCCGCCCGGGCCCGCGTCGCAGACCGGATCGCCGACCTCGTGCCGTTCGCCGTCGAGCACGGCGTGCGCCTCGCGCTCGAGCCCCTGCACCCGCTGTTCGCCGCCGACCGCGCGGTCCTGTCCACGCTCGGCCAGGCGCTCGACGTCGCGGCACCGTTCCCCGCCGAGGCGGTGGGCGTCGTCGTCGACACGTACCACGTGTGGTGGGACCCGCAGCTGCGCGAGCAGATCGCCCGTGCGGGCGCGGAGGGCCGGATCTCCTCCTACCAGGTGTGCGACTGGATCCTGCCCCTCGCGGCGGACCCGCTGCTGTCGCGCGGGCACGTCGGGGACGGGTACGTCGACGTCCCGACCGTGACGCGCTGGGTCGCCGAGGCGGGCTACGCCGGGGACGTGGAGGTCGAGATCTTCCACCAGCAGGTCTGGGACACCCCGGGGGACGAGACCCTCGCGACCCTGGCCGACCGCCACCGGCGCCACGTCGCGCCGTACCTGTGAGGGAGCCCGTCATGGAGGAGAGCCCGACGTCCGTGCCTCGGGACGACGACGTCCTGGGGGCCCTGGCCCGCCACCGCATCGTGCCGGTGGTCGTCCTGGACGACGCCGACGACGCCGCGCCGCTGGGTCGGGCGCTCGTCGACGGCGGGCTGCCGGTCGCGGAGCTGACGTTCCGCACCGCGGCGGCCGAGAGGGCCATCGGCGTCCTGGCCGAGCGGGGGGACGTGCTGGTCGGTGCGGGGACCGTGCTGACGCCCGAGCAGGTGGACCGGGCCGTGGCGGCGGGGGCGAGGTTCGTGGTCTCCCCCGGGTTGAGCCGCGCCGTCGTCGAGCGGTGCGGCGAGCACGGCGTCCTTGCGCTGCCCGGGGCGGTCACGGCGACCGAGGTCCAGGCCGCGCTCGAGCTGGGCGTCTCGACCGTGAAGTTCTTCCCGGCCGGCACGTCCGGCGGCCCGGCGGCGATCGCGGCGCTGGCGGCGCCGTTCGGTGAGGTGCGGTTCGTGCCCACCGGCGGGGTGGGGCCCGACAACGTGCGGGAGTACCTGGACCTGTCGGCGGTCCTGGCGGTGGGTGGGTCGTGGATGGTCCCGCGGGCGCGGATCGCGGCGCGCGACACCGCGGGGATCACGGAGCTGGTCGCCGACGCGGTGGCCCGCGCCCGGGACTGACCGCACCGCACCGCACCGACACCGACTCGCACCGACACTGACCGGACCCGCACCGACGGGACCGAAGCAGCCCGTTCCTGGAGGAGATCGTGACCCTGACCATCCGCCCCGCCGGCGAGTGCCGCTACGACGTCGTCGCGCTGGGTGAGGTGATGCTGCGCCTGGATCCGGGGGAGGGGCGGATCCGCACGGCCCGGTCCTTCCGGGTGTGGGAAGGCGGCGGGGAGTACAACGTCGCGCGGGGCCTGCGGAGGGCGTTCGGGCTACGGGGGGCGATCGTCACGGCGCTGGCGGACAACGAGGTGGGCCGACTGGTGGAGGACCTCATGCTGACCGGGGGTCTGGACACCGGCTTCGTGCGGTGGGTGCCGTACGACGGGATCGGACGCTCGGTGCGCAACGGGTTGAACTTCACCGAGCGCGGGTTCGGGGTGCGCGGCGCGGTCGGGGTGTCGGACCGGGGCCTGACGGCGGTGTCCCAGATGCGGCCGGGGGAGGTGGACTGGGACCACCTGTTC
>NZ_CAMPHH010000215.1 GCF_946885855.1 uncultured Actinotalea sp.
AGTCCGGAAGGCGAGGGCCGCCGGGATCGCGAGGGTCGCGATGACGGCGCCCACGAGGAACGCGCTGTGGATGCCGCCCGCCGTCGCCGCGACCTGCTCCACGCCGTCGTCGGCGAGGCGCGTGGCCTGCAGCGTCATCACCGTCACGAAGAGCGCGATGCCCGCGGCGCCCGCGACCTGCTGGACGGTGCCGATGACCGCGCTGCCGTGCGGGTACAGCTGCGGGCCGAGGGAGCCGAGGGCGGACGTGAACAGCGGCGTGAAGATCATCGCAAGACCGCCGCTCAGCAGCACGTGGCACGCCAGCAGCAGCCAGGGCGCGCTGCCGGCGTCCAGGGTCGCCAGACCCCAGGCGGCCAGGGCGACCAGCGCGGTGCCCGGCACGAGGAGCGGGCGCGGCCCGACGCGGTCGAAGGCCCGCCCGACGAACGGTGCCGCGACCCCCATGAGCAGCCCGCCCGGCAGGACGAGGAGGCCCGCCTGGAGCGGGTCGAGGCCGAGGACGTCCTGGGCGTACAGCGGCAGCAGGATGATCGTGCCGAAGAGCGCCATCATGCTGACGCCCATGAGGGCGACGGCGACGCGGAACGTCGGGGTCGTGAAGGTCCGCAGGTCCAGCAGCGCGCTGTCGGTCGCCTGCAGGCGCAGCTGGCGGGCGATGAAGAGGCTGAGCCCCGCGAGCCCGGAGACGATCGATCCCCAGGCGAGGGCGGGGCTGCCCTCGCCCGCCGACTCACCGAGCTGGCTGAGCCCGTAGACGAGCCCGCCGAACGCGACCGCCGACAGGAGCACCGACGGCAGGTCCACGCGTGCGGCCCGCGGCTCGGTGAGGTTCGGCAGCCGTGCGGCGCCGAGCACGAGCGCGCCGAGGGCGATCGGCAGCATCAGCCAGAACAGGCCCCGCCAGGGCAGCACGGCGAGCACCGCGCCGCTGAGGGTCGGCCCGAGCGCCGGGGCGACGGAGATGACGACGGAGATGTTGCCCATGGTGCGGCCGCGCCGCGACGGCGGCGTCACGCGCATCACCGTCGTCATGAGCAGGGGCATCATCAGTGCGGTCCCACTCGCCTGGACCACGCGACCGGCGAGCAGCACCGGGAAGACGGGGGCGAGCGCGGAGAGCAGCGTCCCCGCGCTGAACAGGCCCATCGCCGTGAGGAACACCGCCCGCGTGCTGATCCGCTGCAGGACGAAGCCCGTCATCGGGATGACGACGGCCATGGTCAGCAGGAACGCCGTCGTCACCCACTGGGCGGTGCCGGCGGTGATGCCGAGGTCCGCCATGAGCGGCGGGAGGGCGACGGCCATGGTCGTCTCGTTGAGGATGACGACGAAGGCGGAGACGAGCAGCAGGCCCACGGCCAGCCGGTCCCGCGGCGACATCTCCTCCGCGAGCGCCGGGGCCGGCGCGGCCCCGCTGTCGGGCCCGGACGCGGCCGTGGCCCGGACCGCGTCGCCGGAGGTGGCGCCGTCGAGCGGCCGCGCGCCGTCCACGGCAGCAGGGTTCTGGGCGATCTCGGTCACGGGTTCTCCGTTCACAGCGGTCGGACGGGCGGTGCGTCCGCGCTGACGCCGGTCGGCAGTCTGCCCCGGGGCACCGACACGGTGACAACGCTTTTCCCCGGCCGACGCTTCCCGGGCGGGCGCCCCGGCCCGGGAAGGGTCTGTGCCCTGTGTCACGTCGGCAGGGGGGTGAACGTCGCGTCCGGACGGGGGCCAGGTCTGCCGCGTGTCGGTGGTGCGTGGCACCGTTGCACCCGTGAGCAGCAGGGGAGAGTCCGAGGACCGACGGACCGGTGGCGACAGGGCCGGTGGGCCGGGAGCCCCGCGCGTCGGGAGCAGGCTGGTGGCCTGGCGGGGGACGGACCCGGCGCGTATCGACGCGGCCGTCATCACCCTGGACGGGGACCGGCTGACCGCCTGCGGGACGAGCACCGGCGCCGAGCAGGTGCTGCGGTACCGGCTCACGACGGACACGTCCTGGGTGACGACCCGGCTGGAGGTGGCCCTGTCCCGGGCCGAGGACGGGGCGCGGCGCGAGCTCGACCTGCGGCGCGATCCGGACGGCTCGTGGTCGGCCCGCCGCACCGTGTACGACCCGGGCGACTGGTGGTTCGAGGACCTGGAGCTCGACGAGCTCCGCGGGGCGGAGGACGTCGACCTGGCCCTGTGCCCGCTGACCAACACGATGCCGGTCCTCCGCGGCGGGTTCCTGGAGGCCTCCCGCCGGGGCGAGCGGCTGGAGCGGACGCACACGGTGGCGTGGGTCGACCTGCCGCACCTCACCGTGGAGGCGTCGCAGCAGGCGTACCGCTCCCTCCCGGCGACCGACGACGGCGCCGCGCGCGTCCGGTACCGCAGCGAGGGCTTCGAGGCGGACCTGGTCCTCGACGCCGACGGGCTGGTGCTGGACTACCCCGGGGTCGCGGTCCGCATCGACGGCTGATCCGGCCGGGGGTGTCCCGGCGCGCCGCTGGGGCGTCTCCGGCCTACCGTCGGGTGATGCGACAGGGACAGCAGGTGCGCTGGAACACCTCGCAGGGCGAGACCCACGGGAGGACCGTCGAGCGCCGCACCGCGGAGTTCACCTTCGAGGGCCAGAAGTTCAACGCCTCGGACGAGGAGCCGTACTGGATCGTCGAGTCCGAGAGGACGGGTGCGCGAGCCGCGCACAAGGAGTCCTCGCTGCGGACCTGACCGGCGTCAGGGGACCGTCGTCGGGTGCGCCCGGACGAGCAGGACGACCGCGACGAGGATCAGCCCGCCGCCGACCACCTGCACCGGCGTGAACCCCTCGGCCAGGACCAGTGCGGCCAGCACGACCGTGACCACCGGCTCCAGGGTCGACAGCGTCGCGGCGCTGCTCGGCCCCACGCGCGCCAGGCCCGCGAAGAACGCGATGATCGCGACCACCGTGCTCACGACCGCGATCGCCAGCAGGGCGAGCCAGCCGCCGGACGTCGTCGGCAGCGCGGAGCCGGTGGCCAGCGCCGGGACGGTGAGGACCACAGCGGCGGCGGACACCACGACCGTCGTGGACGGGAGCGCTCCGGCGCGGGAGGTCGGTCCCTCGCTGAGCACGATGTAGACCGAGTAGATGACGGCCGCGAGCACCGCGAGCCCCATGCCGATGCCGACGCGCGGGTCCCACGCGACCGCCGTCGGACCGATCGTCAGTGCCGTACCCACGGTCGCCAGCACGAGAGCGACCACCCGGCCGCGCGTCCAGCGGTCGCGTCCCGCCGCGGTCGCGAGGACCGTGACGAAGACCGGGTACAGGTAGAGCAGCAGCGCCACGATGCCCGCCGGCGCGAAGGTCAGCGCCGAGAAGTAGCTCATCGACTGGCCGACGTAGCCCACCCCGCCGAGCGCGGCGAGGGCGAGCAGCGTCCGCCCGCGCGGGAGCCGGAGCCGCCGCAGGCGCAGGACGACGTGCAGGAGGACCGCCGCGAGGACGAAGCGGGCCCAGACGACGGCGACCACCTCGCCGCCGCCGTCGTAGGCGAGCCGCGCGAAGATCGCCATGGCGCCGAAGCCGGTCGCCGAGACGAGGATGAGCGCGGCGCCGAGGCGCGCATCGGCCGCGGTGCGGACGGGCGCCGTCGTCGGTGTGCGGCCGACGGCCACAGGACCTCCTGGAGGGGCTCGCGCCCCCTGGGCGCTCGAGCGCAGTGTGCCGTCCCTGGGCGCAGCGGTGCGCGCCCTCCCGCGTGATGGGCGTGCCCGGCCTGTGGAGCGGCCCGCCGCCGGGTGGCACGCTTCGACCATGACCACTGTGGAGCACCCGATCGAGTGCTGGCTGACGGACATGGACGGCGTGCTGGTCCACGAGGGCCACGCCCTGCCCGGCGCGGCGGACTTCATCGCGGCGCTCAAGCGCGCGGACCGGCCCTTCCTCGTGCTGACCAACAACTCGATCTTCACCGCCCGGGACCTGCGCGCCCGGCTCGCGGCCTCGGGGATCGACGTCCCCGAGGAGGCGATCTGGACGTCGGCGCTCGCGACCGCGCAGTTCCTCCAGCAGCAGGTGCCGGGCGGACGCGCGTACGTCATCGGCGAGGCGGGGCTGACGACGGCGCTGCACGACGTCGGCTACACCATGACCGACACGGACCCCGACTACGTCGTCCTCGGCGAGACCCGGACGTACTCGTTCGAGGCGATCACCCGGGCGATCCGGCTCATCGAGGGCGGCGCGCGGTTCATCGCGACGAACCCGGACCCGACCGGCCCCAGCGTCGACGGCTCGATCCCCGCGACAGGTGCCGTCGCGGCCCTCATCACCCGCGCGACGCGGCGCGAGCCGTACTTCGTCGGCAAGCCGAACCCGATGATGTTCCGGTCCGCGCTCAACCGGATCGAGGCGCACTCGGAGTCCACCGCGATGGTCGGCGACCGCATGGACACCGACGTGGTCGCCGGCATCGAGGCCGGGCTGCGGACGTTCCTGGTGCTGACGGGCTCGACGCGGGCGGAGGACGTCGACCGCTTCCCGTTCCGCCCCAGCCAGGTGGTGCCGTCCATCGCGGACCTGGTGGACCTGGTCTGACACGCTCGCCGGGGCGCGCGCTGAGTGGAGGGTTCGTCGTCGCCTGGCGTGCGATCTCCCCACGGGGCCCCGCGCGCCGGACGACTAGCGCCGGGATCTCGCCGCGAGCTCGCGCCGCTCCGCCCGGGTCCACCCCGCTGCGTCCGGGTCGCTCGCGCGCACCCCGAGCACGACGGCGACCGCGAACGCCGCCTGGAGCCCGACGACGACGGGCGACCACGCGTCCACGGCGAGGGCGAGGAGCGTCGGGAGCGTCCCGACGAGCACCACGTCCAGGCCGCGCTCCAGGCCCGCCGTCTCCGGTCGGCCACCCATCGGCGTGGTCACGGCCGAGCTCGCACGGACGCGGAACGGCGGGCGGTAGGCGGCGCGGACCGCTCCGGCGGCGAGGATCGCCGCCCACGCCGGGCCGACGGCGAGCCAGGGCACCAGGGCGGCCGCGGCGCCGTCGTCGGACCAGGTGGTGCGGGCCACGAGCAGGACCGCAGCCCACGCCGTCGCTGCGAGGAGCGGGACGAGACCGCGCGCCACGCGCACCTGTCGCTGGGAGAGCGGGAGGGCCCGGTCGAGCGCGGGGACGAGGTCCGCCCGTCGCGCCCCGACGGCGGCCGCGCGCGCCGTCCACAGGCCGGTGACCAGGAGCAGCACGTACAGGCCGGGCCCGGACGCGAGAGCGGGGACGCGCGAGAGCGTGACGCCGAGCAGGACCGCGACGGTGACCTGCACGAGGAGCCGCGGGCTGCGGCGCAGGACCAGCAGGTCCGTCTGCACGACCGCACGGCGCGCGCCCCGGACGACGCGACGCACCGAGCGGTGCCGGGTCCGGGTCGGTCCGTCGGACAGCGCGGCACTGAGCTCGCGCAGGTCCAGGGACAGCAGCGCGGCCAGCGCCCGGTCGCTCGCCGCGCCGTGCTCGCGCAGCCGCGGCCCGGGGATCGTGCCGACGCGCCGGGCCGACGTCACCGTGAGCACGACCGCGCCGGCCGCGACGACGGCGGCCGCGCCGAGCAAGGGGCCGGGCTCCAGGGCGACGCCGCCCGTCGCGGCCGACCCGGCCGGACGGGTGCCGCGCTCGACCAGGACGGACACGCCCAGCACCGCGCCGACGAGGACGAGGTCGCCGACCAGCGCGAGCCGCCGGTGCAGCCGGGGTCGCGCCACCTGGGCTGCCAGGACCCCGGCGGTCGCGACCCCGCCGCACGCCCCGCCGACCGCTGTCCACGCCGCCAGGACCGGGACGCTCAGCGGGAGCCCGAGCACCACGGGGAGGAAGAGGGCCCCGCCCGCGCCCGCACCCGCGCCGAGGGCGGGCCAGCGCAGCGCGTCCGGTCGCAGCAGGCCGGTCCGGTCCACGGGCAGGGGCAGCCACCACGTCGCCCCGCCGCCGCCGACCCCGACCGGACCCAGGCGCGCCGTCGTCGCCGCGCGGGCGCCGGGCACGCCGAGGACACCCAGCGCGC
>NZ_CAMPHH010000216.1 GCF_946885855.1 uncultured Actinotalea sp.
GGGCGGGGCCGAGCGGGCGTCGTCGTCGGGCGTCGTCACGGAGGGTGAGGCTACTCGCGGGTGCCGCGCGGCGCCGTCGTCGTCCGCGGGCCGTCTCGCCAGCGGAGCGCCGCTCGCCCGGCTCCGCCCGCGGGTGCCACGATGAGGACCATGAGCATGGACGTGACGATCCGGCCCGTGACCGACGAGGACGCGGGGGAGCTCCTCACGCTGCGGCGCGCGGCCTTCGTCACCGAGGCGCAGGTCTACGGGGACCCGAACATCCCCCCGCTGACGCAGACGCTCGAGGAGCTGCGCGCGGACCTCGCGGCCGAGGGGATCGTCACGCTCGGCGCCTGGCACGGGCACCGGCTCGTCGGGTCCGTCCGCGTCCAGCTCGAGCCCGGCAAGGCGACGCTCGGCCGCCTCGCCGTCGCGCCGGACCTGCAGGGGCAGGGGATCGGCACGCAGCTGCTCCTGGCGATCCCGCCGCACCTGCCCGAGGGCACGGACGAGCTGTGGGTCTTCACCGGGCGCGACTCGGTGCAGAACCTCGCGCTCTACCAGAAGCACGGCTACACCCACCAGCACGACGAGACGGCCGGCTCCCTCACCTACGCCTACCTGCGCAAGATCCTCGGTGACGGCGAGCCGGACGACGACGGCGAGGCCTGACCGGCCGCCTCCGCTCCGCTCGTCTCAGGACGGGAGCGGAGCCGTCACCGCACGTCGGTGGAGCTCCTCGCTGACGGCGAGCAGGGCGCGCTGGCGACGTGCGTCGGCCACGTGCGACGCGATGCCGAAGCGTCCTGACCGGCCCGCCCAACCGGCGGCGTCTGCCCGCCAGGCGCCGTCGGTGAGCAGCTCGAGCAGCTGGGCGGCGACCTGGGCCGGCTCGCGCTTGGGAAAGAGACCGACCAGCAGCCGGAACCACGTCGGCTGCGCGCGCAGGATGCCGGTGCGCACGTTGCCCGGCCCGTAGCCCATCGCCGCCACGCCGTAGCGCGCCGGGGCGGCGGCCATGAGCAGGTCGTTCGCCGTCTGTGCCTGAGTGTGGCCGCGGAGCCCGGTGCGCGCGGTGACGGCGTCGAGGTCGTCGAACTCGGCGCGGGCGAAGAAGGGCGTGCGGGGTGCGGTCGCCGCGAGGGAGAGGACCCGACTCGCCGGGTGGAGGAGGCCGCGCTCGGCCGCACGCTCCAGGAAGACGAAGCGCGAGAGGTAGCTCACCGCGAAGTCCAGCTCGACGCCCTCGGCGCTGTGGGCGACGTGGGAGATGAAGATCCCGACGCCGTGCACGAGCACGTCGATCCGGTCGACCTGCTCGGCGAGCCGGTCGACCGTCTCCTCGACCGTGCGCATGAGGGAGAGGTCCGCCGTGACGGCCGTCATGGTCCCGGTCGTCGAGGCCGCGTCGGAGCGGGCGATCAGGGCCTGCGCCTTCTGGGCCGATCGCCCGATGATGACGACGTCGGCGCCGCGGTCGCGCAGGAGGAGCGCCAGCTCCGCCCCGACGCCGTCCGTGCCACCGGTGACGACGGCACGTCGCCCGTCGAGGCGGGGGCCGAGGGCGGCGAGGGTCGCGGGCTCGTGCAGCGGGTGCTCGGCGTGGGGGTGCTCGGCGGTCATGGCGTCTCCTTCGGTGGCGGGGTGCGATCGGGGCGAGCCCGACCGCCGCGATGTATACGGCGCACACATCTGGTGATGTATACCATGTAGACATGGCGCGGACGGAAGGCCGGTACCACCACGGGGATCTCGCCCGTGCCCTCGTCGACACCGGCGAGCGCATCGCCGTCGCGGAGGGGGTCGCCGGTCTGAGCGTCCGGCGCATCGCCAAGGAGCTCGGCGTGACCCCCATGGCGGTCTACCGGCACTACCCGTCGGCGGACGCGCTGCTGACCGTCGTCGCGCAGCGGGCCCGCGAGCGGTTCGCCCGCACCCTCGCCGCCCGCCCCGGGGTCGCGGCGGGGGAGCCCCTGGCGCGGTTGCGCGCGCTCGGTGCCGCGTACGTGGAGGTCGCGCTGGAGGAGCCTGAGCTGTTCTCGGTGGCGTTCATGCCGGTCTCCGTCGGCCCGCCCGAGCCGGACTCGCCGTCGGGCTGGGACCTCTACCGGGAGGTCCTGCCGGCGAGCGACGGGGACGAGCTGCAGGCCCAGTTCACGTTCGCCTGGTCGACGGTTCACGGCCTGGCCGTCCTGCTCGGCGCCGGTCGCTACACGGCGGAGGGCCGGGCCGCACGCATCGCCTCGACGCTGGACCTCGTCGAGACCGCCATCGCGCACCGCGCGGGGATCGCGCCGCGCGCGAGCGGGGCCGCGGGCGCCGTCGGGCCCTGACCGGCCTGACGGGGCGCTGACCGGACGCTGTGACCCCTCGACCGCGCCGGGGCGGGGGTTGCTACCCTGGCCCGGTCGCGACTGGCGCAGGTGGGTCACCACCAGGGAGCGGCACAGCACAGCAGACTCCGGGTCGTTCGCCTGGGCCGCGGGTCACCACACGAGGTGTGCGTGCCCGGGACCGGCCGGGACCGCCACGCACACTGCTGATGCGAGGAGAGGCATGAGCGCCGACGACGTCCTGAACCAGCCGCTGGCCGAGCTGGACCCCGAGATCGCGGCCGTCCTGGACGGGGAGCTCCTGCGCCAGCAGGAGACGCTCGAGATGATCGCGAGCGAGAACTTCGTGCCGCGGGCCGTGCTCCAGGCGCAGGGGTCCGTGCTGACGAACAAGTACGCCGAGGGCTACCCGGGCAAGCGGTACTACGGCGGCTGCGAGCAGGTCGACATCGCCGAGGAGCTGGCCCGCACCCGTGCCAAGGCGCTCTTCGGGGCCGCGCACGCCAACGTCCAGCCGCACTCGGGCGCCCAGGCCAACGCCGCCGTCCTGCACGCGCTCGCGAACGCGGGGGACACGATCCTCGGCCTCGAGCTCGCGCACGGCGGTCACCTCACGCACGGCATGAAGCTCAACTTCTCCGGCAAGCTCTACGAGGTCGCCGCGTACGGGGTGGACCCGCAGACGTACCTCGTCGACATGGACGTCGTGCGGGAGAAGGCGCTGGAGTCCCGGCCGCGGGTGATCATCGCCGGCTGGTCCGCGTACCCGCGGCAGCTCGACTTCGCGGCCTTCGCGGAGATCGCCCGCGAGGTCGGCGCCGCGCTGTGGGTCGACATGGCGCACTTCTCCGGCCTCGTCGCCGCGGGCCTGCACCCGAGCCCGGTGCTGCACGCCGACGTCGTCTCCTCCACCGTGCACAAGACGCTCGGCGGCCCGCGCGCCGGCTTCATCCTCAGCAGCGAGGAGCTCGCCAAGAAGATCGACTCCGCGGTGTTCCCCGGTCAGCAGGGCGGCCCGCTCATGCACGTCGTCGCGGCGAAGGCCGTGGCGTTCAAGGTCGCCGCGACCGAGGGCTTCCGCGAGCGGCAGCAGCGCACCCTCGACGGCGCGCGCCTGCTCGCCGAGCGGCTGTCCCGGCCCGACGTCGCCGCGGCGGGCGTCTCGGTGCTGACCGGCGGCACCGACGTGCACCTGGCGCTGGTGGACCTGCGCGCGTCCGCGCTGGACGGCCAGCAGGCCGAGGACCTCCTGCACGCCGCCGGCATCACGGTGAACCGCAACGCCGTGCCGTTCGACCCGCGCCCGCCGCGGGTGACCTCGGGCCTGCGCATCGGCACGCCGGCGCTGGCGACCCGCGGCTTCGGCGAGGCGGAGTTCGAGGAGGTCGCGGACATCATCGCGACCGCCCTCATCGACGGCACGTCCGCCGACGTCGAGGCGCTGCGCGCCCGCGTGCGCAAGCTCACCGACGGCTTCCCGCTCTACCCGGGCCTGCAGCAGTGACGACCGACGCGTCCGCGAGCGAGGGTGCCGGGCTCACCGACGGCGCCGCGCGCGTGGCGACCGACGACGCCTTGCCCACCGGGTCCGTCGGCGCGGCCGAGACGGCGAGCCCGACCGGCGAGGCGCAGATCCTCGACGGCAAGGCGACCGCCGCCGCGATCAAGGCGGAGCTGGCCGAGAGGGTCGCGCGCCTGAAGGAGCACGGCGTCGTACCCGGGCTCGGGACCGTGCTCGTGGGGGACGACCCGGGCTCGCGCGCCTATGTCGGTGGCAAGCACCGGGACTGCGCCGAGGTCGGCATCGCGTCGATCCGCGAGGACCTGCCGGCGACGGCGACGCAGGCCGACGTCGAGGCCGCGATCGACCGGCTCAACGCCGACCCGGCGTGCACCGGCTACATCGTCCAGCTGCCGCTGCCCAAGGGCGTGGACGTCAACGTGGTCCTGGAGCGGATCGACCCGGCCAAGGACGCCGACGGCCTGCACCCGACGAACCTCGGGCGGCTCGTGCTGCGGGTCAACGAGCCGATCCACTCGCCGCTGCCCTGCACGCCGCGGGGGATCCTCGAGCTGCTCGGCCGGTACGACATCTCCGTCAACGGTGCGCACGTCGTCGTGCTGGGGCGGGGGACCACGGTCGGGCGGTCCATCGGGCTCCTGTTGACGCGCCGCGAGCACAACGCGACCGTGACGCTCACGCACACCGGGACGCGGGACCTCATCGCGCACCTGCGCACGGCGGACGTCATCGTGGCGGCGGCCGGGGTGCCGGGGATCGTCCGGGCGGGGGACATCAAGCCGGGTGCCGTGGTGCTCGACGTCGGTGTGTCCCGGATCGAGGACCCCGAGACGGGCAAGGCGCGGCTGGTCGGCGACGTCGACCCCGGCGTGCGGGCCGTCGCGGGCTGGGTCTCGCCGAACCCGGGCGGGGTCGGGCCGATGACGCGCGCGATGCTGCTGGCGAACGTCGTCGACGCGGCGGAGGCGGCGGCCGGGCTGCGCTGAGGCTCGGGCTGCGCTGAGGCGCGGTACGGCCGGGGCGTCCCCTCGGCCGCGCCCGCCGGGCTCAGCGCCCCGACACGCTGAAGTGCTGGTAGTCGACGGGTCGGTCCCAGTAGCCGCCCCACCGCCAGCCCGCGGCCGCGAGGGCACGCACGACGGCGTCGTCGGCGTGGATCACGCCCGGCGCGTCCGGCCGGTCCAGGAACGCCCGTCCCGGCGGTGGGAGCACCAGGTCGTCGAGCACGTAGGGGTTCTCGACCGGGTTGAGGTCGAGCGCGCGGCCGTAGGCGTGCTCGGACCACGCCGTGCCGCCGGTGACCGCCCGGCAGTTGAATGCCGAACTGTTGTCGGCGGCCATCGATGCGTCGTCGTCACCGCCGAAGTCGTCGACGAGTCGCATCGACCGGATCGGGAAACGCACTGCGAAGAGCGAGCTGAACACGCCCCTGACGTCGTCAGCGACGTCGGCGTGCACGACGAGCTCACCGGCTGTCACCGTCCCCTCGAAGGTCCAGTGGCTCACGGTCACGTACCGCAGGTCCGCCAGTGGCACCGGGCAGCCCTCACGCCACGACGTCGGCGTGAGTCGCGCGGCGAGCGCCGGGGTGATCGGGCTGATGGACGAGGTGAAGGTGGGCGGCCCGGGAGCCGGAGTCGGGCCGACGGGCGACTCGGTGGGCGCGGGCGGGGTGCTGGTCTCCGCCGGCGGAGGCGGGTGGCCTCGCGGAGCGGGCAGCACGAGGCCGACCGTGACGGGCGCGGGCGGCACCGGCTCCGGCGCCCTCGCGGAACACGCTCCCAGCGCGACCGAGAGCAGCACCGCCACCAGCGCCGACACCGTCTGGCCCACGTCTCCAGTGTCACGCGTCTGCGGCGTACGCGGTGGCGGTTGGGCGTGAAGAGGCGGCGCGCGGCGCTCACGTCAGGGGTCGGTACTGCACCTAGCAGGTGGTCGTCAGGCCTGACGCGGTCGGACCTGTATCAGGGGATGGACCGGTGTCGCTAACCCGACCTGTGTCCCGCCGCTCGCAGCGCGAACGGCCCGGGCACCTCGCCGAGGCGCGTCAGGATCCCAGCAGTCCGTCGACGTCCGGCAGCTGCCGGAACCGGCTGAACGTGCCCTTCTCCGCGATCTCCTGCGCCGCACCGAGGAAGCCCTGCCAGGCGGTGCGGGCCAGCG